>JAZRRB010000269.1:0-7843 GCA_045650385.1 Candidatus Scatosoma sp.
GGGCAGCTGTACGTTGAACCGCTTGAAAAGGTATTGCATACGTCCATGCTTCCGTATGCGGAATATGTTATCTTGGACAGAGCACTTCCCCGTGTAGAGGACGGCTTAAAGCCCGTACAAAGACGTATTTTGTACACCATGAGCGAAATGGGATTAACCCCCGATAAGCCGCATAAAAAGAGCGCGCGTATCGTAGGCGATTGCATGGGTAAATTCCATCCCCACGGCGACAGCTCGGTATACGATGCGATGGTGCGTATGGCACAAGATTTCAATATGGGCAAAACGCTTGTCGACGGCCACGGTAACTTTGGCTCGGTGGACGGAGACCCCGCCGCGGCTATGCGTTATACCGAAGCACGTATGCAACCGCTCGCGTTAGAGCTTTTGCGCGATATCGATAAAGAAACGGTTAGTTTCTCGCTCAACTTCGACGATAGTTTGAAAGAACCGGACGTTTTGCCCGGGCGTTTCCCTAACTTGCTTGTAAACGGCGCGTCGGGTATTGCCGTAGGTTTGGCAACAAATATCCCTACGCATAACCTCGAAGAAGTTATCAACGGCGTAGTGGCGTATATTGATAACCCTGCCATTTCTTTGGAAGAAATGATGCAGTATATTCCTTGTCCCGATTTCCCTACGGGCGGTATTATTCTTGCCAACGAGTTAATTCAAGCGTATAAAACGGGGCGCGGTAAAATCACGCTTCGTGCGAAGATTACGGCGGAAAAAACGGATAACGGTAAAACGAATTTGATTATTACCGAACTTCCTTATCAAGTCAATAAAGCGCAGCTTCTCCGTAAGATTGTCGATTTAAGAGAAGAGAAAAAGGAAGAACTTGCAGGGCTTGATTACGTCGCGGACGAATCGGATAGAACGGGTATGCGCGCGTTAATTCGCGTGAAGAAAGATGCGGACGTAAACGCCATTTTGAAATGTTTGTATAAGTATACCGATTTGGAAGTTACGTTCGGTATCAATATGGTTGTGATAGCAGACGGCAAGCCGCAACAACTCGGCTTGATGGAAATTATCCGTCATTACGTAAAATATCAACAACAGGTCATCAAACGTAGAACGGTATTCGAGTTAAAACAAGCACAAAGCCGTTGCCACGTTTTGGAAGGCTTGATTATTGCCGTTCAAAATATCGACGAAGTCATCGCAATCATCAAAAAAGCGGAAAGCACTTCGGATGCGAGAACCAAACTTATGGCTCGCTTTGATATTAGCGAAATACAAGCGCAAGCAATCCTCGATTTGCGCCTTGCCCGTTTGACGAAGCTGGAAATTTTCAAGCTTGAAACCGAACTTAAAGAACTGAAAAAGCTTATCAAAAAGCTCACGGCGATTTCCAAGAGTGGTGATTTGCAGTTGCAAGTTGTCAAAGAGGAAATCACGGAAATTAAAAACGCATATCCCACGCCGAGAAAATCGCGTTTGGTATTCACGAGAGAAGAAGCGGACGAAATGATTTTGGCTGCGCCTGAAAAGAAAGCGGGTGTAAAATGCACGCTCGTGTATACTGCGGACGATAAATTTAAGGTATTGACGGGTAAAGCGGTGGAATCGCTTGAAAAGCCGATAGATGGAAAGTTTAAGCCGCATTTGATTGCGCTTCAAACCTTGAAAACGGTTACCGATAAACGCATTTTTGCCTTTACCAATTACGGTAATTGTCATAAACTCGATATTTCCGATGAAGAACTTGATTGCAAGCTCACCGATGAGGGCGTAAGCTTGAAAGAACTTTCCCCCGATGCGGAAACGGGTGAAAAAGTAGTGGCGATGTTTGCCGTAGACGAACATTTGCCGTACGGGCACTTGCTTTTCTTTACGAAGAAAGGTATGATTAAGAAATCGGAGTGGAGCGAATACGAAAATCGTAAAAACGTGTTCCAAGCGGTAAAGCTCAATGAAGAGGACGAACTGCTTGCCGTAGAAGAGGATACGGGCGAAGAGGATACGATTATCATTGTTACAAAAGAGGGTATTTGCCTTAACGCGATGAAAGACGATATCCCCACGCAAGGCAGGGTTTCCACGGGCGTGCGCGGTATCATGCTTCGTGAAAGCGATAGCGTAGTGCTTATGAAACAAATCAACGGCGAAGGCGAAATTGTTATCGCTACAGACGAGGGTAAGTTTAAGCGAGTCATTTCCTCGCAAATCGAACCGTCCAAACGTTATCGCAAAGGCAATATTATCGTAGGTTTGCGCGAAGGCGCAAGCGTGCTTTCGGCAAGCTACGTCACCATGCCGTATATGTTGGCGGTTGTAGAGAAGAATAAATCGGTATCAGAACTTTCCAGCGAAGACGTGTTTATTACGGTACAAAGCGCGAGAGCGAAGAAGATTTCCCGTTACGCGGAAGATTCGATTGAAAAAGTAATTCCCATGCCGTACAAAAAGGGCGAATAAAGCTGGGAAATAGGGTATAATCGTGAAAAAACCGACATAATATATTCCGTAAGCGAATTACGGAGGTCGGGATTTTGTGGGATTATATTGAAGACAGAGTGTTAAAATGCGCGGAATATATCGTGGAAACGGGTTGTACCGTTCGGGCGTGTTCCGCGCATTTTTCCATTAGCAAATCAACGGTACATAAAGACGTTTCCGAGCGTTTGAAATACATCGACGAGGTGCTTTTTGAGGAGGTTCGTCTTGTGCTTGAACATAATTTAAGCGAAAGGCATATCCGCGGTGGACTCGCGACAAAAGAAAAATATCTAAAACCGAATAAGTCTTAAAACGGGAAAGAGCAAAAACGCTCTTTTCTATTTTTTTATAAAAATCAAGGCAATTCCCTTTCATTGCTTGAAAAAATTTTCGGAATATGTTATGATAATAGAAAAGAAAATGTTTTGGAGAACGGTTATGAAGAAAATTGCGGTTGTAGGCTTGGGTATTATCGGCGGCTCGATATGCGCTTCCCTTACGCGCGCAGGATATCAAGTAGACGGCTTTGGCAGAAGTCGCGCTTCCGTGGAATACGCCTTAAAGGCAGGATATATTCAAAACGAAGGGGAAAATCTTGCCGATTACGACGTCGTATTTATCGCCGTGCCTCCGTATGCCACGATGGAATATTTGAAAAACGCTACGTTTAAGGACGGATCTTTGGTTACGGATATTTGCGGCGTAAAGGAGATTGTTGAAAAAGCCGTTTACGAAAAGAAACGCAATTACCGTTACGTAGGGATTCACCCGATGGCAGGCAAGGAAACTTCGGGTATTGCTTCCGCTTCGCCCGATTTATTTCAAAAAGCGAACTTGATTATTACACACGCCAAACAAACAGAGCAAGAGGACGTTGCGGAAATGAAAGTATATGCCAAGGCAATGGGCTTTGGGAAAATTGTAGAGTGCAGCGCCGAAGAACACGACAAAAAAATTGCGCTTACCTCTCAACTTGCGCATATCGTTTCCAATGCTTACGTAAAAAGTCCGCAAGTCAAAGGCTATGAGGGATTTACAGGCGGCAGTTTTCAAGACATGACGCGTATAGCAGGGGTAGACGAAAACGTTTGGACGCCGCTGTATGCTTGTAACCGTGAAAATATCATTGAGGAGCTTGGCGGTTTAATTGAAAAACTTTCCGTCTATCTTGACGCATTGAAAGCTGGGGACGATAAAAAACTCTCCGATGTCCTGAAAGAGGGTAGATTGATACGTGAAACAATAAAACGGAATAATGAATAAATAAAATCGGGGTAATAGCCCCGATTTTATTATTATTTTACAAAATTAAAGGAAAATTAGCAATAACAGTTTACTTTTTGTACGATATTTGTTATAATAATGTCGAAAAAAGGCGAAAAAGGAGAAACTATGCAATCGTGTAAAATAACAATCGCCACCACAGTCGATAATAAAACGACGGAAATTGTTCGCGAGGGAACAATGGCGTTGTCATCGCAAGGCGCGTGGATTTGTTATTCCGAAGAAGGGGCGGAGGTTACGCTTGTTTTCGAGGGTAACGCCGTGGCGATTGAACGGAGAGGCGATTATACGATGCGTTTATATATGAAAAAGGGTGAAATACGCGAGGGTACTCTCGGTATCGGCGGCGCGGAAGGGCAAGTCCAAACGAAAACTACCCGCCTTGCCTATTCATTGACGGAAACTTCGTTTATGCTTTCGTTGCATTACGATTTAATCATCGGCGAAGAAACGCAAAAAATGCGTATTCGGTTATTTGCAAAATAATGCTTTTTGGGAGGAAGATATGAAACTCGAATATTTTGGTCACTCTTGTTTTAGGATTGTTTCTAAAAACGGCATTTGTCTTGTTACCGATCCGTATACTAAGGTGGGATATGAACTTCCCGACGGCGTGTCGACGGATATCATTACCATTAGTCACGGGCATTTCGATCATAATTACGCACAAGGGTTGCGCGGTGCGAGAAATGTATTCATTAACGAAGGGAAATATGCCTTTGAAGATATAACGATTGACGGCTTTGTCTGCAATCACGACGAAAAAGGCGGTACGCTCCGTGGTAAAAACGTTGTGTTTACGATAGAAACGGACGGTATTCGTGTTTGTCACTTGGGGGATTTAGGAGAAGCTTGCACAAAGGCTATTCTTGATAAAATAGGAAAAGTGGACGTACTGTTGATACCCGTTGGCGGCACGTATACGATTGATGCGATGCAGGCAAAGGAATACGTGGAGAAAATTCAGCCTAAAATCGTAATTCCTATGCATTATAAGCCTATCGACGGAACGCTGGATATTACCGACGAAAAACCGTTTTTATCTATGTTTGATAATGTGACGTACGCGCCTAAAAATACGGCAATCGACGTAAACGAATATATAAAAGACAAAATGCAAATTGTATTTATGGAGAGAAAAGAGCATGCTTGAAAATGAAAAACAATTCAAAACGGCAATGCTTGCCTATTTATCCTCTTCGGAGGTGGCTACGGGCGATTTGCGCGCGTATGGCAGAATTATCGGTGTGAAAAGCCCGACGACGAAAAAGAACGACGAATTGCGTGAGGAAATCACGGCTATTTTATTGGGCGAGCTTGAACCGGTACAAATTTCTAAGCTTGGCGCACCCGTAAAAAACGATTTTGTCAAACCGACGATGCTTAAAGCGATTCATCAAATTTGCGAAGATTATCATATCTTCGATAAATATAAGAAAAAACAGCCAATCGACGATAATATGTTGCCATCGATTTTTCCCAAAGTACAAGACGCGAAGCTTGTATTGGAGGATGCAAGTTCTCTAAACGATGAAAACGTCGTTTATAACGGACAATTGGTTTACTTCAACGAAGTATATTATCTGTTTCCCTTGGATTGTAAAAACGGACAAAGAATTCTCATTTCGGAAAAAATTGTCGAGGAATATGCTTTGCGCGAAGGGGACGTGGTTGTTTGCCGTGCAAGAAAAGGCGAAAAAATACTCGTTGCGACGGAAATTATCAGCATCAACGGTTGGGTGGCGAAATCGTTTATTCGCGCATCGTTTGACGAAGAACTGCCTTGTTATCCCGACGAGCCGTTAAAACTGGACGGAGTAGAAAATAAACCGTCCTTGAAATATGTGGATTGGGTAATGCCTATTCAAAAAGGGCAACGCGCTTGTATCGTTGCACCCCCGAAAACGGGAAAAAGTCAAATGTTGTATGATTTGGCGGTTGCTGCGAAAAATGCGGATAGTAAAACGGTAGTATTCGCATTGCTTATCGACCAATCTCCTGAATCCGTGGGGAAATTCCGTCGCGCGTTTTCAAACGATACGTTGGTATATACCACTTACGAGGACGACGCGCAGTTGCACGTATTTGCCGCTGATTTTCTTTTGAGGCGCGCAAAACGCTTGGTAGAACACGGCGTAGACGTTGTTTTGTTTGTCGATTCGCTGAGCAGTTTGGCAAAGGCGTATAACGATACGGACGCGTCCATGGGCGGAAAAACGCTTGCGGGCGGTATTGAAAGCAAGACGTTGCAATACCTTAAAAGATTTTTCGGCGCGGCAAGAAAGCTGGAAAAGGGCGGTTCTTTAACGATTGTGGGGAGCATTGCTTCGGATACGGGCAATCCTGCGGATGATTTAATTAGCGGCGAGCTGAGTGCTATTTCCAATTTTGAACTCCGTCTTTCGGGCGAACTTGCAACAAAACGAATTTATCCTGCTATCGAGCCTTTACAATCTAAATTGGGCGACGAAGCTTTGATGAGCAAAGAAGAGAGCATACTTTTCGGGAAATATTTGCAAAAATTCGGAACGGAAGCGTTTTTGAATACGATTTTTGAAAGCAACACGAAAGAAACGTTTTTCAAAACGTTACAAAAATCGGTAGAGGTATAACGAAAATAGGGGGATAAACCTCTGTTTTTTGTGAAAAAAACTGAAAAAAAAGAGAGAGGTATTTCATTTTTGTATACTTCTCTTTTTTATTTTTCTAAAAAACATGAGAAAAATCAAGATTTTTTCGTATTTTTTTATTTTTTTGGTATAAATATATATAATATTTTTCTATACCATATTTTGTATTCACTTGCTTGACTTTACCACAAGATATGGTATAATATTAAGGTACGAAGAAATTGTGAACCACAAGATATAGTATGAAAGATTGTGAAAGAGATACACATTAATAATAAATCACAGATAAAAACGTTTTGTGGATAAAACGTTTAGGGAGGACAGGTATGAAAGAAATGAAAATTATTAAAAGAAGCGGTCAAGAAGTAGTATTCGACAAAGATAAAATTATTGCGGCCGTTTTCAAGGCGAATAAGGAAGTACCTGCCGTTGCCCGTTTGTCGGACAGCGAAATTTACGCTATTGCCGATTCCGTTGCGGAAGAATGTGAAAACATGGTACGTTCCGCACACGTTGAAGAAGTGCAAGATATGGTAGAAAACCATTTGATGGAATCGAAAGCGTACGTTTTGGCTCGTAAATATATTACGTATCGTTACACGCGTGAACTCGTTCGTAAATCGAACACGACGGACGCACAAATTCTTTCGCTTATCGAATGCAATAACGAGGAAGTAAAGCAAGAGAATTCCAACAAAAACCCGACGGTAAACAGCGTTCAACGCGACTATATGCCAGGGGAGGTATCCAAAGACCTTACCCGTCGTATTCTTTTGCCCGACGATATCGTTGCTGCGCACGATCAAGGCTTGATTCATTTCCACGACGCCGATTATTTTGCGCAACACATGCACAATTGCGACCTTGTCAACTTGGAAGATATGTTGCAAAACGGCACGGTTATTTCGGGTACGCTCATTGAAAAACCGCACTCGTTCTCTACGGCGTGCAACATTGCAACGCAAATCATCGCGCAAGTAGCGTCCAACCAATACGGTGGACAAAGTATTTCGCTTACGCACCTTGCGCCGTTTGTTGATATCAGCCGTAAAAAAATTCGTAAAGAAGTCGCGGAAGAACTCGCATCGCTTGGCGTAGACGAGGCGCATATCAATGCGATTGCGGAAAAACGCTTATTGGATGAAATTAAACGTGGTATTCAAACGATTCAGTATCAAGTGGTTACGCTTCTTACTACCAACGGACAAGCGCCGTTCGTTACGGTATTTATGTACCTCAATGAAGCAAGAAACGAACAGGAAAAAGCCGACCTTGCACTTATCATTGAAGAAACGTTGAAACAACGTATTAAAGGGGTTAAGAACGAATCGGGCGTGTGGATTACGCCTGCGTTCCCCAAACTTATTTACGTGCTCGAACCGGATAATATTTCGGAAGATCAACCGTATTTCTATCTTACCGAACTTGCGGCAAAGTGTACGGCAAAACGTATGGTTCCCGATTATATTTCCGAGAAAAAGATG
>JAZRRB010000270.1:0-6845 GCA_045650385.1 Candidatus Scatosoma sp.
CACTTTGAATGTCCTCCTTTTGGTTTTTATTTTGGGTTTGCAGACCTCAATTTATTATACCAAAAGGAGTTTCTATTTTCAAGAATTATATGTTTAACATCTTTTGAACCCCGCGTCTAACGCGGGGTATTCTTATTACAACAAAAATACCGCGTTTTGTACGCGGTATTTTTTTATTCTTTTTTATTCCAATACTTTTTTCAAGAAGATACCCGTATAGCTATCCTCTATCTTTGCCACTTCTTCGGGCGTGCCTTTGCACACCACCGTGCCGCCACCGTCGCCCCCCTCAGGGCCCAAATCGATGATATAATCCGCCGTCTTGATAACGTCCAAATTATGCTCGATTACGAGTACGGTATTGCCGCCCTCGCGTAGCTTCGTCAATATCTTTATCAGCTTTTCCACGTCATAGCTATGCAGCCCCGTTGTCGGCTCGTCCAAGATATACAGCGTTTTGCCTGTGGAACGGCGTGCAAGTTCGGTAGCGAGCTTGACGCGTTGCGCTTCCCCCCCTGAAAGAGTGGTGGAACTTTGTCCAAGTTTGATATACCCAAGCCCTACGTCGTTGAGCGTTTTGATTTTATTATAGATATTGGGGATAGGCTGGAAAAATTCGCACGCCTCTTCCACCGTCATATCGAGCACGTCGGCAATGCTCTTGCCTTTATATTTCACTTCGAGCGTTTCTCTATTATACCGTTTTCCGCCGCACACCTCGCAAGGCACGAAGATATCTGGCAAGAAGTGCATTTCAATTTTGATGATGCCGTCACCAAAACAATGTTCGCACCTGCCCCCCGAAATATTAAAGGAAAATCTACCTGGTTTATACCCTCTTTCTTTGGCGTCGGGCGTCATCGCAAACAAATCGCGGATTAAATTGAACACGCCCGTGTACGTGGCAGGGTTGCTTCTCGGCGTTCTGCCTATCGGAGATTGGTCGATATCGATGACTTTATCGAAATATTCTATCCCCTGCATATCCTCATATTTGCCAAGCGCGTGCTTTGCGCCGTTGAGCGTATTAGCAAGCGTGGGATAGATAATTTCGTTTACCAAACTCGATTTACCGCTTCCCGAAACACCCGTTACCGCGGTAATCAACCCCACGGGAATATTCACGTCGATATTCTTCAAGTTATTTTGCGTGCAACCCTTGACGGACAGCCATTTATCGCCCGGCGTTTGCCGCACGGCTGGCACTTCAATTTTTCTTCTCCGCGCCAAATAATCGCCTGTAATCGAGTGCTTGCATTTAGTAATTTCTTCGGGCGTACCGCAAGCGACTACCTCGCCCCCGTGCACCCCTGCTTTCGGGCCGATATCTACGATATAATCGGCGGCGCGCATGGTATCCTCGTCGTGTTCTACCACGATAAGCGTGTTGCCTAAATCGCGCAAGCCTTTTAAGGAATTTAAGAGTTTTTCATTATCGCGTTGATGCAAACCGATACTCGGTTCGTCCAAAATATACAATACGCCCGTCAGCGCGCTACCGATTTGCGTAGCCAAACGGATACGCTGACTCTCCCCACCCGAAAGGGTAACCGCCGTACGTGCCAGCGTTAAATAATTCAAGCCCACATTGCGCAAAAAGCCAAGTCTGTTATTGATTTCTTTGATAATGGCGTCGGCAATCAAATGCTCGGTACTCGTAAGCGTTTCTTTCAGCTCGTCCATGAACACGCAAAGATTATCCACGGACATTTCGCAAAGCTGCCAAATGTTTTTACCGCCTACATGCACGGACAACGCCTCTTTTTTCAAGCGCTTTCCACCGCACCCATCGCAGGGCGCGTTGTGCATAAGCCGTTCTATATCGCTCTTTACACCGTCCGACGCCGTCGTAGCGTAACGGCGTTGTAAATTATTGACGTAGCCCTCCCACGTCTTTTTGAAACTGCCCGAAAAGGAACGGGTTTGGTACTGCATATCCACGCGCTCGTCCGCGCCGTACATCAAGATATCGTACACGCCTTTGGGCAAATCTTGTACGGGTACGTCCAAGGAAAAGTTATACGCCTTGGCAAGTGCAGAAAGTTCCATAAGCGCCATAGAGCTGGAACCCAAGTTCCAACCCGTCACCCTCATCGCGCCCTCTCTAAGCGTTTTGCTCTTGTCAGGGCAAATCAAATCGGGGTCGACAAACTGCTTAAAGCCCAACCCCGAACAGGTAGGGCAAGCGCCGTACACCGTATTGAACGAGAACAAACGAGGCTCTATCTCCTCAATGGAAATGCCGCAATCGGGGCAAGCGTAATTGACGGAATACAACGTTTCTTCCCCTTCTTTGTCAATAATCACTAACCCCTCGGCAAGCTTTAACGCCGTTTCCAAACTATCCGTCAAACGTTTTTGTACAGTGGGTTTTACCACCAATCTATCCACGACGACGGAAATATTGTGCTTGATATTCTTTTCCAGCTTGATTTCTTCTTGCAAATCGTACACGATTCCGTCAATCTTTACTCTGCCGAAACCGCTTTTTTTATAGCCGCTCAACTCCTTGACGTATTCGCCCTTTCTACCGCGTACAACGGGGGCGTTGATGAGGATTTTGCTACCTTCGGGCATAGCCAAAACTCTATCGCATATCTCGTCCACCGTTTGACGGCGAATCTCTCTTCCGCATCTTGGGCAATGAGGCACGCCGATACGCGCAAACAGCAGACGGAAATAATCGTATACTTCCGTTACCGTACCCACCGTCGAACGAGGGTTGCGCGAAGTCGTTTTTTGGTCGATAGAAATGGCAGGCGAAAGCCCGTCGATACTCTCGACGTCCGGTTTTTCCATTTGTCCTAAAAATTGGCGTGCGTAAGAGGAAAGACTTTCCACGTATCTACGTTGTCCCTCGGCAAAAATCGTGTCGAACGCAAGCGTACTTTTTCCACTACCCGAAAGCCCCGTCAAAACAGTAAGTTTGTTGCGCGGTATCGTCACGTCGATATTTTTTAAGTTGTTCTCTTTCGCACCTTTAATGACTATTTCTTCTTGCATACTATTTCCCTAATTTTCGAAGCCTCATTTTCAGCCCCGCAATTTTCTCTCTTATCTCGATTGCCCGTTCGAAATCGAGTTGTCCACTCGCCACTTTCATCAACGCTTTCAGCTTTTCAATCTCGTCGGGGATATCCTGCATCTTTATCTCGTCGCCTTGCGCTTTCCTCGTGATATTCAGCGTCGATTTCACCTCTTTGACAATCGTTTTGGGTACGATTCCGTGTTCTTTGTTATAGGCGCTTTGCACCTTTCTTCTACGGTTGGTTTCCCCAATCGCGCGTTTCATGCTATCGGTAATCGTATCCGCGTACATAACCACGCGCCCCTCGGCATTTCGCGCCGCACGTCCAATCGTTTGGATTAGCGAAGTGTCGCTACGCAAAAATCCTTCTTTATCCGCATCGAGTATCGCCACCAATTTTACTTCGGGCAAGTCCAACCCCTCGCGGAGAAGGTTGATACCACACAGCACGTCGAACTCGCCAAGGCGCAGTCCGTTAACGATATCAATACGCTCCAACGTGTCAATGTCGCTGTGCATATACTTGACTTTAACAGAGTGTTCCTTCAAATAATCGGTAAGCTCTTCCGCCATCTTTTTGGTGAGCGTAGTAATAAGCACCCTGCCGCCATCCCCCGTAACGGTATGGATTTCGGACAGCAAATCGTCGATTTGTCCTTTGGTAGGTTTTACCGTAATCTCAGGATCAAGCAAACCCGTGGGACGAATTAACTGTTCTACGCATTGTCCTGCCTGTTCCAGTTCGTAAGGTGCGGGCGTTGCGGAAACGTACACCACTTGCGGCACTCTTTCATCAAATTCAGGGAAGGTAAGCGGACGGTTATCGTACGCCGCCTGCATACGGAAACCGTATTCCACAAGGTTTTTCTTTCTCGATAAATCGCCGTGATACATCGCGCGGATTTGCGGAATCGTCATGTGGCTTTCGTCGATAAACACCAAAAATTCCCCTTGGGGGAAATAATCGAGCAGGGTAAAAGAAGGTTCGCCCGGTTTTCTACCGTCGAAATACCTACTGTAATTTTCAATGCCACTACAATACCCTATCTCGCGCATCATTTCCAAATCGTGCTCGGTACGCTGTTTCAGCCGTTGCGCTTCGAGAATTTTTCCCTCTTCCTCAAACGCGCGCACTTCCCCTTGCAAGTCCTCTTCAATCATCGCAAGCGCGCTTTTCAGCTTTTCCGTGCCTACGGCGTATTGGCTGGCAGGGAATATCGCCACGTGGGAAAGTTCGTTCAGTTTTTTCCCCGTCAGCGCTTCCACTTCGTATATCTTTTCTATCTCGTCCCCGAAAAATTCCACGCGAATCGCCACTTCCGAATTAGAGGCAGGGAAAATTTCCAAACTGTCCCCTCGCACGCGGAACGTCGAACGCTTAAAATCGACGTCGTTTCTACTGTATTGCAGTTCAATAAGTTTTCTGATAAGCTCGTTTCTTTCCCACTCCATACCAGGGCGCAGGGAAAGGGATAAACGGAAATATTCCTCAGGCGCGCCAAGCCCGTAAATACACGACACGGACGCCACCACGATAACGTCCTTTCTTTCCATAAGCGAGCCTGTGGCGCTGTTGCGCAGTTTATCAATTTCATCGTTCATGGACAGGTCTTTTTCGATATACGTATCGGTGGTCGGGATATAGCTTTCGGGTTGATAATAATCGTAATAGGAAACGAAATATTCCACGCGGTTATCGGGGAAGAACTCTCTAAACTCATTACAAAGCTGCGCCGCGAGCGTTTTATTATGCGCGATAACAAGGGTAGGGCGATTGACGTTTTTGATGACGTTTGCCATCGTAAACGTTTTACCGCTACCCGTAACGCCCACAAGCACTTGTGCGCGCATACCGTCGAGTACCCCTTCCGTTAATTTTTTAATCGCTTGCGGCTGATCCCCCGTGGGCGCAAACGCCGAGCGTAACTTAAATTCCATAGTCCGTTTCCCGTTTTTCAAACATTTGTTTACATTATAGCATTTTTTTCGGCAAATGTAAACCGCTTGAACGCAAATTTTTTGCCTATATTAAAAACAGCCGCAGCGTATTTGTCTACAGTTTTGGCAAAATACCTATTCTTTATGAAAAAAAATTTCTCTATAAGACTATCTTTTTTCAGAATAATATGGTATAATAAGGATAATGGCGACAAAATTCGTCAAATTATGGATAGGAGGAGGGAGATATGCCTGCCCTTTACGCGCATTACCGTTTTGGTCAAGAAGTCCTTAAATCCCTACCCGTTTGTTTTTTCGACGCGATAGAGAAATACCCCGAAGCGTTTGCCCTCGGCACGCAGGGGCCTGATATTTTGTTCTATCATCATCCGTTGAAGAAAAACGAAATACGCAGCCACGGCACGTATTTACACGCGATTGCCGCAGAAGATTTTTATTTGGATATGGCGGCGTTGCTACTCGAAAATTGCAAAGGCGAAAGCGCGGAAGAGGTGTTATCGCAAAACGGCGCGTTCGCCGCGTATATTTGCGGTTTTTTATGCCATTTCACCCTCGACGTGTCCTGTCATAAATATATCGACGACAATTCCTCGAAAAAACCTACGCATGGGAAAATCGAATCGGAATTCGACAAATTTTTATTGAAAAAAGACGGAAAACCCATACGCGGCTACAACACCGCCACCCCGATAAAGGACGAAAACGGCACGAGCGAGGCTTGCGCCAAAGCGTTAAAGTTGCCGCAGGAAAATATTGCGCTCTCCATAAAGACGATACGCAAAATCAACGGTTGGTTTTCTAAAAAATGCGAGTTTTTCCATTGCTTTATGCATTTTGTTTTGAAAATAGCAGGCATGGAAAGAAAATTCGGGGATATGTTTATCCATAAAAAGGACGATCCGCTTTGCAAGGAAATCAACGAAGAGTTGTTTGGCAAATTTGAAGCGGCAATCCCTATGGGTGCGAGTTTGATAGAAGAATACTTCTCTTCCCTGCCCGCCCTTTTGAAAACACGAAAGATGAACGATATTTTCCGCTATAATTATAGCGGTATCAAAATTACGGAGGAATAACTCTCATGGAAGAAACCACAACGCAGGTAGAACCGAAAAAAGGTTTTACCAAAAAGGAAAAGAGTTGGATACTCTATGACGTAGCAAACTCGGCATACGTCATGCTGGCGACGGCGCTTTTATCCCTCTATTTCAACTTCCTTTCCCCCTCGGAAAACCTCTCGTCCGTTTGGGGTTTGACCAACGTATTCGTAACGATTATCGCCGTTATCTTGTGCCCTATCCTCGGCACGTATGCTGATTTTAGTAAGAAACGCGGCGTGTTTATGACGTTTGCGCTGATAGGTATTTGTTCTTGCGCGTTGCTTTCGTTGTTCTCGTTTATATCCAAGTTCACGATTGCAGGTATTTTGTTCCTTGTGTTCTATATCGTGACGGAAGTGGGTTTTGCCTCGGCAAACGTGTTCTACGATTCCATGCTCAACGATATCACGACGGACGAAAATATGCACAGAGTATCGGCAAACGGCTATGCTTGGGGGTATATTTGCAGCTGTATTCCCTTCGCCCTTTGCCTCGTCCTTTACGTACTTGGCACCATGGTAGACGGATTAGAGTGGTTTGAAGGCTACGCCTTTTCTATCGGCTGTTTGATTACCGCCGCTTGGTGGCTTATCTTCACCTTGCCCTTGTACAAAAATTATAAACAAGTGCACTTTATGCCCAAGCCCGAAAAACCGATTAGAGCGACGTTCACACGCCTTGGCGGACTGTACAAAGAATTGGCGAAAAACAAGAAAGCTCTTTTGTTCTTGCTTGCGTTCTTCTATATCGACGGCGTGCAT
>JAZRRB010000271.1:0-2634 GCA_045650385.1 Candidatus Scatosoma sp.
CATCCACGCTTATCCCCGGGGCGGCGGCGCTAAATACCTGCAAAAAGCTGTCGCGATATACGTTGTTTAAGAACGTAGCGTACAAGACAAGCAGTATCATAGGCGTAATCAGCGCGGTAAAGAACGTGCCTTTGTCCTTAAAAAACATTTTAACGTTGCGTTTAATCAGCGTTGTACCCACGTTTTTCATGCCTCTTCCCCCTGTAATTTTTTACCCGTAACGGCAAGAAACACGTCGTCCATTTTGCCTTTGACTATCTCGTAATCGGTGAAAATTTCGGGATGTTTCAAAATCAGCTCGGTTGCTTCTTTGGTATCTTTCACCGCAATACGCAACGCGCCTTGTGTTTTTGTAAACGGTTTTCCAAGCGTTTGCCCTGCTTCCTCCGTGACATTATACAGCGTGATAAAGTCCCCCGTGTACTCATTTTTCAGTTGCAACGGCGTACCCTCGGCGGCTATTTGTCCACCGTCCAAAATCACCACGTAATCGGCGTCAGCCGCTTCTTCCATGTAATGGGTGGTGAGGAACACCGTCATGCCCTTGGCTTTGCGTAAATTCTCCACCACTTGCCACACCGTCTTTCTCGTTTGTGGGTCTAAACCTGTTGTCGGCTCGTCCAAAATCAAAATTTTCGGTTCGTGAATCAGCGCTCTCGCCACGTCCACGCGCCTTCTTTGACCGCCCGAAAGCTTGCCTACGGGGCGTTTTAAGATACTATCTAAATCGAACGCTTCGCAAAGTTCTTGCAAACGTTTTTCAAACGCCGCGCCCTTGATGCCGTACAGTGCCGCGCGCGTTTTTAAGTTGTCGTATACGGACACAGGTTTATCGAGCACCGAGTTTTGAAAAACAACGCCGATATCCCGTTTGATTTCCGCCATATCCCCGTCGATGTTTTTCCCATTAATCTCGACCATGCCCTCGTCTTTTTTCAAACTACCGCACATGATAGAGATTGTCGTGCTCTTGCCTGCGCCGTTCAAGCCTAAAAAGGCGAAAAGCTCCCCTTTCTTTACCTTAAAAGACAAGTCTTTCACCGCTTGTACGTCGCCGTAGCTTTTATATAAACGTTCGATTTTGATAATTTCGTCCATGTTTACCCCTTTAACATTTGGCTAACAAGATAATAACACACGCTTGACAATTCGTCAAGCGCATTTTCGTAATCGTATTAAAAAATGAAATTTTCGGTATAAGGAACATACGGTTTTCCGCCCACGATAACGCTACACCTAAGCGTTAACGAAAGATAGAAAGACTCGCCCGCCATGGCTCATCGCAAAAACAGCGGAGAGTGCGGCAGGTTGCCGCAAAATACGGGTTGCGCCCGAAGGGATGTTTACTGATGCGTAAACGAGCGAGGGCGCGTTCCGTTTTTGTGGATAAGATGCCGTGCTATACGACGTTTTTTACCATTTGCCCTCGCCACCGTACTTTTGATAAAATTCCTTCGCATAATCTTTGACGTAACCGCCGAGGATTGCATTACGCATACCTTTCATTAGCTTGTGCAAAAACGTGATATTATGCAAACTTAAAAGCATTGCGCCGTACATTTCGCCCACGTTAATCATGTGGCGCAGGTACGCCTTCGTGTAGTTTTTACAGCAATAACAATCGCACTCGCTATCCAGCGGCGTGAAATCCTCTTTATACTTACCGTTACGCACCACTACGCGCCCACGCGAGGTAAGCGCCGTGCCATTTCTTGCTATACGCGTGGCAAGTACACAATCGAACATATCAATACCGCGCATAACCCCTTCGATAAGACAATCGGGCGAACCTACCCCCATCAAATAACGAGGTACGTCCGTGGGGAGTTTGGGTTGTAAATCGTCTAAAAGTTCGTACATTAAAGGCTTGGGTTCGCCTACGGACAATCCACCGATGGCGATACCGTGTTTCACGAACGGGAGCGTACGTTCCAAACTCTCCGCGCGTAAATCTTTATACATATTCCCCTGCACAATCGGGAAAAGCGCTTGGTCGGGCTTGTCGTGGAATTTATAACAACGCTCTAACCATGCCGCCGTGCGAAGCATTGCCGATTTGGCTTTGGCATGGTTGTAGCCGTATTCGCTGCACTCGTCAAACGCCATAATGATATCCGCACCGAGGTTTTGTTCCACCTTCATTGCCTTTTCAGGCGTGAAGAAATGTTTGCTGCCGTCCACAGCGGAAGAAAATTCCACGCCTGCGTCGGTGATTTTATTCAGTTTCCCAAGCGAAAAGACTTGGAAACCGCCGCTATCGGTGAGGATAGGCTTGTCCCAATTCATGAACTTATGCAAACCGCCCGCCTTTTGCACGATGTCATCACCCGGGCGCATGTATAAATGGTAGGTGTTGGCAAGAATAATTTGCGAACCTGCCTCTTTCAAATCACGCGGAAATACCCCCTTAACGGTGGCTTGCGTACCCACGGGCATATACACGGGGGTTTCGATATCGCCGTGCGGCGTATGCAAAATACCCGCTCTTGCACCCGTTTCAGGGTCGGTTTTAATCAACCCGAAAGAAAAATATTCGTTGTTCATCTTTATATCCTCTGTGGCAGTAGTTGTTCATATGGGTTAAGGGACATTGTCCCTTATAGGGTGTAGGGGCAACGCCCTTACGACTCTCTG
>JAZRRB010000272.1:0-1617 GCA_045650385.1 Candidatus Scatosoma sp.
TAACCAAGGCGGAAATGAAGATTCCGGCGAAAATAACGAGGAATCGGAAACGAAGAAGGGTTGCCGTTCGTCGATTGCAGGATTGAGTATTCCCGCATTCGCATTGGCAGCGGCAGTTGTTTTGAAGAAAAAACGTAAAGCATAAAACGGAACAATAACCGTTCGCCCAAAACGTGGTGGACGGTTATTATTTCCTATTTTGTTGTTTTTTTATAATCTATTAAGATGATAAAAAGTCTATATAAAAAGAAAACGCACTCTTGACAATAAAAACAAGTTGTGTTACTATATTAAAAATAATGATAATAAGGAATAAACAGTTATGAATTTTATTTGGCTTAAAAACGAGGAGAAAAATTCGTATGCACAATTTAAGGCGACGTTTGCTTATCAGTCGGGCTCGGTTAAATTGAACGTGTCAGCCGATTATAAGTATGAAGCGTATATCAACGGCATTTTGGTTAGCAATTGTCAGTATGCTGATTTGCCTTTTTATAAGAGTGTGGACAGTGTGGATATTACGTCGGTTTTGAAAGAAGGTGAAAACGAACTCCTGATTACGGCGTTTCATATGGGCGAAGATTTTTCTTCTTGCCGTTCGCAAACGGCAGGCGTTGCCTTTTGTGTAGAAAACGAGGGAAAAACGCTTGTGCAATCGGACGAGAATACTCTTTGCCGCACGGCGCAAGGGTACATGCCAGGTAGGGTGATTACGGCACAGCTTGGCTTCGGTTGGAACTATGACTTTGGGGATAAAGGTCAGCCTTGGGAAAAGGTTCGTTTGACGGGCGCAAAAAATACGCTTGTGCCTCGTCCTATCCCTGCTTTGGATATTTCCGATCCGTTACCTGTAACCGTTTGCGCGCAAGGTATTTTTCAATACCGCGGTGGTGAAACGGCAGGAGAAAAGGCACAAAACGCTTGGCTTTCTACCTATCGTTTTGCGGAAATGACGGGGAAAAATAGGATAAAATTTGCCGATTTGCATGCGCCTATCACTTTCCGCGCTCAAGGCGGGGACGGCGTATTCGTCATCATTGATTTATTAAAGGAAACCAGCGGTTATCCCATAATGAACATTGACGTAGAAAAGGATTGCAAAGGTATTTTCGTTTGGGGAGAACATCTTGCCGACCTTCGTATTCGCGCCGAAAGAGAAGGGCGTAATTTTGCGTCAGAATATTCGTTTGTGAAAGGGAAAAATGTATTCGAGGGATATATCCATCGTTTGGGTTGTCGTTATCTTGGGTTATTCGTGGAAGCGGATAGCGTTACGGTAAATACTTTAACGCTTCGAGAAGCAACGTATCCGTTCAAAATGCCGAAGAAAGATTTCGGGGATAGATTATTAAATAAAATCTACGAAACGGGTAGAAGAACGATGCAAATTTGCGCACACGAGCATTATGAAGATTGTCCTTGGCGTGAACAGGCATTGTACGGCATGGACGGGCGAAACCAAATGCTCTTTGGATACGGCGCGTTTGAAGAATATACGTTGCCGCGTGCGGTACTTCGTTTGCAAGCGTATGCAACGCGTGAAGACGGTTTGCTTTCCCTTTGTGCGCCTTGTACGGCGGCGATTTGTATTCCTTCGTTCAGTTTGTATTGGACGAT
>JAZRRB010000273.1:0-3807 GCA_045650385.1 Candidatus Scatosoma sp.
TCCTCATCAAGAAGAAGGAAGAAGACAAGCTTGCTCTTGGCGGCACGATGACGCCTGGTAAGGTTCGTGATCGTGAAGAAATTTCCGAGCAAATCAAAGCCCTTAAGGGACTTAAAGAAATGGCGGCTTCCTATGGCTGTGATATTTCCAAGCCCGCTGAAACGGCACAAGAAGCTATCCAAGCGTTGTACTTTGGTTACCTTGGCGCAATCAAAGATCAAAACGGCGCGGCAATGTCCATCGGTAGAAACACGACGTTCCTTGATATCTATATTGACCGCGATTTGAAGAAGGGACTTATCACCGAAGAACAAGCACAAGAATTTATCGATCATTTCGTTATGAAACTTCGTATCGTGAAGTTCATGAGAACGAAGGAATATAACGAACTCTTCTCGGGCGACCCCACGTGGGTAACCGAAGCTATCGGCGGTATGGGCGTAGACGGAAGAACGCTTGTAACCAAGACGGCTTTCCGTATCTTGCACACGCTTGACAACCTTGGCCCTGCACCCGAGCCCAACCTCACGGTGCTTTGGTCGAAGAGATTGCCCTTGGCGTTCAAGAGATTCTGTGCAGACCTTTCCATCCGTACCTCTTCCATTCAATACGAAAGCGATGAATTGATGCGTCCTGAAATGGGTGATGACTATGCAATCGCTTGCTGCGTAAGCTGTATGAGAGTTGGTAAAGATATGCAATTCTTCGGCGCGAGAGCGAACCTTGCAAAGTGCTTGCTTTACGCTATCAACGGCGGTAAAGACGAACTTATGAAGGATAAGAAGACGGGCAAACCTATGCAAGTTTCCCCCGAATTCATGCCGATTACGAGCAACGACGCGCTTGATTTCGACGACGTTTGCGCGAAATTCGATAACATGATGACGTGGCTTGCAGATTTGTACGTGAACACGCTCAACCTTATCCACTATATGCACGATAAGTACAGCTATGAAGCGCTTGAAATGTCCTTGCACGATACCAACGTACGTCGTTTCTTCGCAACGGGTATTGCAGGTCTTTCCTGCGCGGCGGACTCCTTGTCGGCAATCAAGTATGCTAAGGTTTACCCCGTACGCAACGAAGACGGTATCGTAGTAGATTATCGTATCGAAGGCGATTATCCTAAGTATGGTAACAACGACGATAGAGCAGACGAAATTGCCGTTTGGATTTTGAAGACGTTCATGAAGAAGGTTAAGAGTCATTACACGTATCGTGATTCCGTGCCCACGACCTCTATCCTTACGATTACGTCCAACGTCGTATACGGTAAGAAGACGGGTAACACGCCCGACGGTAGAAGAGCAGGTACGCCTCTTGCGCCCGGCGCGAACCCCATGCACGGCAGAGATTCCAACGGTGCGTTGGCATCGCTTGAATCGGTTGCAAAACTTCCTTACGAATATTCGAGAGACGGTATTTCTAATACGTTCTCGATTACGCCTGGTTCGCTCGGTAAAGAGGACTAATCCAACAAACTAACCTATTGCTTGCGCCGCTCTTAAAAAAGAGAAAGGCGCGGCAAAAGGGAAAAATCATATAATAAATAAAAAGGAGATAATATTATGTCGAACAGAGTTGATAATTTGGTAAATATGTTAGACGGTTACGTCAGCGACGGCGGATACCATTTGAACGTAAACGTTTTCAATCGTGAAACACTTTTGGATGCGCAAGCTCATCCTGAAAAATATCCTCAGCTTACCATCCGTGTATCCGGTTATGCTGTAAACTTCATCAAACTCACGAAGGAACAGCAAGACGACGTTATTTCCAGAACGATTCACGAATCCATGTAATCGATGGAATTGCGTAATGGAAAAGTAATGAAATAAGATAAGACTGTCGCCTGTAATACGGCGACAGCCTTTCGTTTTTTTGAGGGAGTTATGTCGAAGAAAAAAATAACAAAAAAACAACGCAAGGAAATGGAAAAAACAGCAAAAAAACATCCTGTCTTGATTACCATTATTATACTCTTGGTGGTAACAATCGGCGTTTTATGTTTTTTGCATTGGAAACGGATTATTCATATACCATTTTTGGATAAAATCATACCGCAACAACAAGAAACTGTGGACGGCGTTGGCGGTGCGTTTACCGAAGAGGATATAACGGAGATTAAGACGAATAGCGTAAGTGTGCATTTTTTGGAACTTGGTAACGAATACACGGGTGATTGTACGCTGATAAAAGTGGGAAATACGGAAATTCTTATTGACGCAGGCTCGCGAGCGAATTCCGCCCCGACGATAATTTCTTACGTTAATCAGTTCTGTACGGACGGAACGTTAGAATACGTGATTGCAACGCATGCCGACCAAGACCATATCGCGGCTTTCCCTGGCGTGTTTGATGCGTTTACCTGTAAAACGATAATTGATTTCCCTAAGACGAATAAAAATACGCAAACGTATCAAAATTACGTTGCGGCACGTGACAAGGAAGTGACGGCAGGCGCAGTGCATTATACGGCGCTTGATTGTTGGAACAACGAAAACGGCGCGCAAAGAACGTATGCTTTAAGCGATAGCGTTAGTATGAATTTCTTATATCAAAAATTTTACGAAGAAACTACAGATGACGAAAATGATTATTCTGTTTGCATGCTTTTGACGGAAACGTACGAGGGCGGCGCAAACAACTACTTGTTTACGGGTGATTTGGAAAAGGACGGCGAAGAATCGCTTGTGGCTTGTACGGAAAACAATCTTCCCAAATGCAAGCTCTTTAAGGGTGGACATCACGGCAGTAAAACGTCGTCTACGGACACGCTTCTTTCCGTAATCAAGCCCGATATCGTATGCGTATGTTGTTGCGCAGGTAGCGACGAATATAAGGCAAAACCCGAAAATACTTTCCCTACGCAAGCGTTTGTCGATAGAGTGGCGAAATATACGAAAAACGTGTACGTTACGTCGCTTGCGAACGATACGGAGAAGGGGTACGAGTCCATGAACGGCAATATCGTTGTTATGAGCAAAAATGGTGAAGTGAAAATTCGTTGTTCGAACAATGCGATTTTGTTGAAGGATACCGAGTGGTTTAAGAAAAACCGTACTACGCCGAGCGCGTGGAGTGAATAATGTTTTCAAGAACGGAAAAGCTGATAGGCGCGGATGCGCTTGAAAAATTGAAAAACGCGCGCGTGGCGGTGTTTGGCGTTGGCGGTGTGGGCGGTTACGTTGTGGAAGCGCTCGCTCGCGCAGGCGTAGGCAAAATAGACCTTATCGATAACGATAGCGTAAGCGAAAGCAATATCAACCGCCAAATCATCGCGTTGCACTCTACCGTGGGGCGGTTAAAGACGGAAGTCATGGCGGAAAGGATAAAGGATATCAACCCCGAAGTTCAGGTTTGCGTGCATAATCTCTTTTTCCTGCCCGAAACGCCGTTCGATTTTGCTTGTTACGATTACGTGGTGGACGCGATTGATACGGTTAGCGGAAAAATCTCGATTATCGAAAGAGCCACGGCGTTAAAAGTGCCCGTTATCTCGTCCATGGGTACGGGAAATAAGCTTGGTACGCATGTTTTCGAGGTGGCGGATATTACGAAAACGAGTGTGTGTCCTCTTGCCCGGGTAATGCGCCGAGAATTGAAAAAACGGGGCGTAGAACACGTAAAAGTCGTTTATTCGAAGGAAGAGCCGATAAAGCAGGAAACAGCCGAAAATAACGGCGAAAAACCCGTTCCTGCAAGTATCTCGTTTGTACCGCCCATGGCAGGGCTGACGATTGCGGGCGAAGTAATCAAAGATTTGATAAAATAAAAGTGAAACGCCGTTGCGGAAAATAAGTCGGA
>JAZRRB010000274.1:0-2556 GCA_045650385.1 Candidatus Scatosoma sp.
CCTTCCTGCATCAAATGGTCAAGCACAGTAAGAGTCACATCCTTCTCGTTAATTTTCAGCTGCGCAACACAATCTTGATACAAATTAACACATATCCCGTCCTCAATCTGCATCACACCAAACAAGCCCGTCAATGCAACGCCTGCGCTGCCGATACAAGCGCAACAGCCATAGGATTGCCCTTCTTCCATCACGTTAAATCCGCCGATTCCCTTCCCTCTGCGGTCGTTGTATAAAGGACTATACGAATCAAAGGGCAATATGCCTCTTTCGCCTGTAAATACTTTTCCTGTTGCTCCATCTACCACATGTGCTCTTGCTGCTTTTTGATTTTCCGTATTTACCGCGCCGCCCATCGCGTTTAACGCGGAACGTTCCATCCAATCGGCGTATTTCACGTCGTTCGTCATTTGCAACAACTTATAACAAAGGTTCATCCAAGTTACCGTTACGCACGTTTCTTGCATTTCGCCTTCATAAGGTTTCGTCTGTGTATTTGCGGAATTATCGAAAAATTCGCCAAGGCAACCAGCGCAACCAATCATCGTAATATCACTTTCATATACCATATCGGCAAAATTCTTTGCCGCCGTGAAATACTTTTCTTCGCCCGTTACTTCGTAATATTCTAACAAGCCTTGGAAGCAGCTCATCATCTCGTACGCCTTCGTATGTGCGAATTGATAAGGATATTTCGTCTTTTGTAAACACTCCTCAATCAAGTTCATATCCGAGCAAAAACCGCCGTCTACGATATATTTTGCAAAATCAAAATACTCTTGCTTTTTGGTTAATTTGTACATCTTGACAACTGGTTCGAGAATAGAACAGGAATTTAAGCAACCATAATGGCGGGAAGTGGTAAAAATCGATTTTTTATTCTCTTCTTTGCCTATATGGGCGATTATATAGTCCAAATGCGTCGATAATGCTTTGAGAATTTCCACTTTTAAGGCTTCGTCTTTACAAATCTCGTAAAAATACAAATTACCCAAAAGTACGTATTTTCTGCACCACATATCCCAGCCGTCAAATTCTTTATCTTTGGGATAAGAAGAAATTCTACCGTCAGCCTCCTGCACGGAAAGAAGATCTCGTACTGTATTTTCCATACAGTCATATAACTGTTCGTTCCCCGTACATCGATAGGTGAGAACAGCCCCTCGCATCATCTTTCCCCAATATTCACCGCGCCAACCGTTATCAATATCGTTTTGTTCTCGATATTGTTTCACAAATAACGCCCATAAATCTTCGTCTAATAGCTGCGCCTTTTCTACGTAGTCTAACAAATACCCTACGTAGCCGCTCCACTTGCTTTCGGCAATATCCAATCCTTTCATATTTACTCCTTACATTTTACCGTTAAAATTTCATACGGTTTCAGCGTCAATTTCATCACGCCGTTTTCAACAGGCAATTCCCTTTCTTCCTTTTCCATCATATCGCAAAGATAGGCTTTGGATACTTTTTCCACACGCAACTCCGTTTCCGTTTCCACGCCAAAACTTTCATACAGACGCAAAATAATCCCATCGCCGCTTTCGCTCTTTTTAATCGTTTCCAAAATAACGTTTTCTTTGTCTAAACGCGCAAAAGACTTCGATTGCCAACTGCCCGAGCCGTTCGCCTTTATTGCCTTTAACGGATTATTAAACAAATAGGCAAGTTGTATCGTTTTGCTTTCGCGTAAAGCTCCTTTATGCGGATATAATGCATACGCAAATACATGTCTACCTTTATCTGCATTCTTGTTCGGCTCGGTTGCACATTTTATCAACGATAAGCCCATTACGCCCTCGTGTATATCGTATCCGTATTTACAATCGTTCATAAGTGCCACGCCGTAATCAGGCTGAGAGTAATCCGCATACTTGTGTCCGCAAGTCTCAAACATTGCACGTTCCCAAGGGGTATTGTACAGTGTAGAACGCTCTAAATTGCCAAATTGTATATCAAAAGTCGCCGTATTTGCCGTAATGGCAACGGGGAATTCCGTTCTTAAGAGAATATGTTCCTCTTTCCAATCTGCCGTTGTTTCAAAATAGATTCCTTCTTTATTTTCGTATATGCAAATAAATTGCTCTATTATCGAATTTCTGAATTTTCTTTGCACCTTATATCCGTACTTTCCGCCTTGGGATACAAACTCTGCGTTTACAAGGTCGTTCACGTCGTAATATTGTTCCTTATAATAATCCTGAATTTCCCACGCGTCAAAAATGTGCGGCATATCCACGTAAGCACGAAGTCTATTCCCTATTTCGCCTTCCGTCAACACCTCTTTTTCATTCACTTTATCATAAATGGAAATAATTTCATAGTTTTGATTAAAATGAATCCGATAATATTTATTTTCAAGAACATACGGAGTCGCTTCACGATTCTTCGTGGGACAAAGCGTCATTGAAAGCAAGCCTTTCGACGGAATGTTTTCAACGTAATGATATTTCCCGTCAATCTCCACGTAATCGCTTACCGCAAAAGAATGGGGATTGAATACGGCATATTCCCCCGAAATATCCTTGCAAAGAAATTCTTCCTGCACCTTCGTCA
>JAZRRB010000275.1:0-2005 GCA_045650385.1 Candidatus Scatosoma sp.
ATGCCCAATTTCGTGTACGATAGGCGCAACAATACAGCCAAGCACAAACCCGATAAGCTGTGTCACAGCCACCCAAACACCTATTCTCCACGCAAAAAAGAACGCCGCCGCTTCCCCAGCAAGAAGCAAAAACGTGCATACGATAGCCCAAATTGTCGAACGCGTTTTTCCGCTCATAATAATCCCTTTTTGACAGCGTAGCCTTCCAAATTATCCTTATCGCTTACAACAAGCGTTTCTACGCCAAGTTCCCTCATCAATACCGCCAACAGTTTCGCACCGCCGCCAAGTACGTCTGCGCGACCTTTCGGCATACACGGCAAAGCCGCGATTTCTTCCACGGACATCGATAATAGCTTGTCCGCGGTTTCTTCCATTTCTTTTACGGGAATTTCCGTACCCGTAACCTTTTTCGAATCGTACGTTTCCAACCCCAAATGTAGCGCCGCAAGCGTCGTTGCCGTACCGCCTATCGCCGTCACTTTTTGTAAAACGGGCGTTTTTCCGTATGCTTTCACCGCTTCTTTCGCCGCGTTTTCCAGCGCTGTTTTTTCCCGTCCACACGTATCTTTTAAGCGAACTACGCCGATATCTACGCTCTTTTTATAGACAAGATTTTTTCCTTTTTTTACCACGAGTTCGCAACTTGCGCCGCCCAAATCAAGCACCGCGCCATCGTTTTTTCCAAGTGCGCCCAAAACGCCAAGTTCCGCTTCTATTTCCCCTGAAACCACTTCCACTTGCATACCGCAAAGTTCTTGTACGCGCGAAGTAAAGTTTTTTCCGTTTTGCGCGCTACGAACAGCCGCTGTCGCATAGGCAAAAACGTTTTCCGCGCCCTCTTTCTTAGCTTGGAAATAGAAATCGGCAACTGCCTTTGCCGAACGTTCTATCGCTTCCTCTTTTAAGTTAGGCGATTGCGCGATACCCTCGCCCAAACGGGTGGTATTTAACTGCTTATATAAAACTTTTCCGTCCGCCACGAACATCAGGCGAACGGAATTAGAGCCGATATCGATTACGGCAAATTTATTCATATTGTATTATTTACCGCTATTTTCCCACTCGTAACCGAGTTTGAAAGCAGCCCACTCCTTATAAATATCCGATTCGTAAAATTCCAAATCGTCCTTTGCGCTTTCGTTTACTTGCGTCCAATAATCCACGCTTTCCTGCGCCTTGGCAATACGCTTATTTTGCACGGAAATCGTGATCCATTGATAAATAAGAACGGACAGCAAAATAACAAGCAGCAACGTCGCCGCAGAGGCGATTGCCGTGATTATTTTTCTCATTTTTCCTTCGGTCATAACTATTTCTCCACCTTGTTGAGGTTTTTTCCCTTGTTATTGTGCCTTTTTCTTATTTTTACAAGCTTATTATAGCATATCTTTTCAAAAAAAGCAACTATTCTTCGCACACTTTTCAAATATAATATTCCGCCGCAAAAACAACCTATCCACATATACACGCGGAAAGACGGAAATTTCAAAAGGTACGAACACGCAATACAAAACGCCGCAAAGCTCAACCAAAAAACCACGTCTAATATTGCGCGCAACCATTTTCTTTTTCCGCCGCGACAAAAGGGCAAAGAGAGCAATGAAAACGCTTCGTAAAGCAATCCGCCGATAAAACCCATGCAAAAGCACAGGATAAATACGGAAAATTGGTTCTTCGAATCCATTTATCGAAACAGCTTGGAAGCAAAACTTTTGCCGCCGTAAGAAATCCCCGTAATCGTCCCCTCCGCCGTGAATACGCCGCTCGCCTTGACAAAGCCCGTAATCTTTAAGCCAATGCCTACGACGTGCAACTTCTCACCGCCAAGAAGCGACAACACGATTTTCACTTCGGAAAACGCCTTTACGAACTCTACGCCGCTCACCGTGATTTTCTTGCGTTGTTCAATATTGATTTGATGATTTTGATTTTCTTGCATACCGTATGTTATGCGCTGAAAATCTTTTTTATGACTACTCCTCGAATTTATCTAAAAACGAGT
>JAZRRB010000276.1:0-3529 GCA_045650385.1 Candidatus Scatosoma sp.
GCACGGCGGTGGGGGAACCGCATTCCCCGATTGGGTAAGAAGTTGGATGGATAACGGTTATGCGGCGATTGCGATTGATACGGAAGGCAATGTACCTCCGAAGGATGTAACCATGCATTCTGCGGTAAATTGCGCACAGACCAGCTTGAGAAACCACGGGCCGAATAATACGCATTATGCCGATTCGTCAAAGGCGATTGAAGAACAATTTTTATATCACGCAGTCGCGGCGACAATAGTTGCCAATTCCTTTTTAGGCTCCTTTGAAGAAGTAGATGAAAATCAAATCGGTCTTACAGGCATTTCGTGGGGCGGTGTAATCGCTACGAACGTGGCTTGCTATGACGACAGATTTGCTTTTTGCGCTCCTATTTATGGTGCAATGGCGATGAAGGGTACGGGTGGCTCTTTTGGCACTATGTATAATAACAATCCAAGGGCAGCCGAACTTTGGGATAATCATAATTTATTAAGTGATTGCCGTACGCCTATGCTTTTCGTAAATTGGAACGCGGATCCATTTTTTGCGATAAACGCTACAAGCGCATGCGTAACGACTGCACAGCAAGCGGAAATGGTATTGATTGATTCGTTGGGACATGGGCATGGAGTCGGCGCTAACATCGCGGAAATTCTTGTTTTCGCAAATAGCGTATTGAGAAGAAGCAAGGTGGCATTGCCGCAATTTGCTACCTATCCAAGCTTTGAAAACCCCACCTTCACCTTTGATGGGGTGGATTTAAAGAATATAAGAATAACGCTTTATACAACGAAGGAAGAGAAACTTTCTCCCGACACGGCTTGGGAATCGACCACGCTCCCTGTAAATAGCGCAACGCTTCATTTGGATTTAGGGTCGGATGTGAAGGCTTTTTACGTCACAATAGAAAGAAAAGACTTTCGCTCAACGTGTCCTGTTGTAAAAAGATAAAAATTACCAATTAGGTTAATAGCTATGAAAGAAAAGATTGTTTTTAATGCATATCCTGCCAGCAGGTGGAAGGATACAACGCCCATCGGGAACGGACGATTAGGGGGCGCGATTTACGGTGCGACTTATGACGAAAGAATACTCATCAACCACGAAGCGTTGTATGACGATTCAATCAATAAGGATATTCCAGATATATCTTACGCCTTGGCGGACGTAAGAAGGCTTATGGATGAAAAACGCTACTTAGAAGCGGATAAGTACTATATTGAATTGCTTAAAAAAGCGGAGTATTACGCGAAAAAGGGGGCTTTTTATCCTGCCTTTGATTTGCATTATATCTTAGAAACGGAAGGCGCGTTTACCGATTATGCCCGTAAGCTGGATATGCGTACGGGGATTTGCGCGGTAACGTATAAGGAAAACGATGCACAAATCGTTAGAGAAGCATTTGTTTCGCAGAAAAATGGATACATGCTGCTTCGTATAGAGAAATCGAAATCCTTTGACGTAATGTTTGCACTTGAACCGCACGATGTAACAGATATGGTGGATTACCTTGGAAATTCGATGGAGAAGATTAAGGATTTTACCAGCTGTTCGGAAGATAAATACGTGTATTCTACGTGTGAAACGCTTGGCGGGTTGCATTATTCGGGGATATTTAGCGTTATAGAAACGGACGGAACCATTACCTGCAACGGCAGGGATAAGTTCAAAAAAATAGATATGCACGGGACGGGGAAACTTTCCAATTATTTGAAGGTATCCAACGCTACCTTTATGACCGCGGTTTTGAACGGTTCCGAGCAAAACAAGGCGTTTGCCGATTGGAAACTTGATTTGGATAACTTGAAGGATACGTATTCCGTTATGAAACGTGAGCAAATCGACTCCTTCTCTCAAATATTCGATCGCGTTTCTTTGGATTTGTGTAGTGATGAAAAAACGCTGTCCAATGAGCAGTTGTTCCTTGACAGCTACAACGGAAAGGTAAGCGCACAACTTATAGAAAAAATGGCGGATTTCGGTAGGTATCTATTGATTTCTTCGTCCTATGGTTGTAAATTCCCTGCCAATTTGCAGGGACTTTGGAACGGGGATTATACCCCTGCTTGGGCTTGTACGTTCTTTAATAATGAGAATATCCAAATGGAATATTGGCAGGCGCTATCGGGAAATTTAAGCGAAACGATGTTGCCCTTGTTTGATTTATACGATAGCTTAAAGGAAGATTATCGTATGAACGCGCAAAAGCTTTATGGTTGCAGGGGGATATTGTTGCCGTTGTTTATGGATAACCAAAGCGGCAAAAAGGATAATCTGCAATCGCACGTGTTGTATTGGACGGGGAGTTCGGCTTGGATTTCCGCGCTCTATTACGATTATTACCTGTTTACGGGCGACGAAGAGTTTTTGGTGAACAGGGCATATCCGTTTATGAAGGAAGCGGCGTTGTTCTATGAAGACTTTTTGACATTAGACGCGGAAGGTAAATTGAAATCGTATCCTTCTAATTCACCCGAAAATAGAGCCAACGGTGATTTTGAAGGTGCAGGGGAAATTAGCGTTTGTATCAACGCGACGATGGATTTTGCGCTCATAAAGGAATTATTTACGAATCTTCTTACCAGTTCTCGTGCGTATTCGTTGGATGCGGAAAAGGAAAAGATTTGGGAGGATATTCTTTCGCGAATCCCCGAATACCGTATCAATGAGGACGGGGCTTTACAGGAATGGTTGCACGAAGATTTTAAGGATAATTATCACCATAGACATCAATCGCATATTTATCCGCTCTTCCCTGGGTATGAAATCATGGAAGAAACAGATCCAGAGCTGTTTAAGGCAATGCAAATTGCGGTAGAAAAGCGTCTTGTTATCGGGTTAAAAGAGCAAACGGGATGGAGTTTTGCGCATATGGCGAATATTTTTGTTCGGCTTTGCAATGGTGAAAAAGCGAAAGAGTGTTTGGATTTGCTTTTGCGTTTTTGCACGGGGACAAATTTGTTTACATATCACAACGATTGGCGCAATATGGGTGTTACCTTAAAGTATATGATTGCCAAGCAAGCTCCCTTTCAAATTGATGCGAATATGGGCTTTACTTCTGCAATTTATGAAATGCTGTTATACTCAAACGCCAAAATGTTGAAATTTTTACCTGCGGTTCCTAAGGAATTTTCGCAAGGTAAGATTGAGGGGCTTATTGCTCGCGGTGGTATTAAGGTTAGTATAGAGTGGACGGAGAACGTTGCAGAAATAGTCGTAGAGTCCATAAAAGACGTAAAAATGCATGTAGGGATGAAGAATGGTAGGTTGTTACAATCTACTGCTTCCTATGCAGAAAGTGAATATGGGGAAGGCTTTGTTCTTATGCAATTTGAAAAAGGTGTTTCCTATCAATTAAAATTTTCAAGGGAACATAACGAATTATCGTAAAGGCAGGGAGAAACTATGGTTGCATTGTGGATAATGCTTAGAAACGTTATCGTTTTTGTGGCGCTTGCTATACCAGGTTATTTATTGGTGAAATGTAAAATGCTCACGCAACAGCAGTCGGGTGTTTTATCCAAGCTGTTGATGTATGTCGGTATG
>JAZRRB010000277.1:0-3911 GCA_045650385.1 Candidatus Scatosoma sp.
CCCTTGCGAATTTTTCGCAAGGGGCGGTTTTATTTTATAAATCACGTACGTTTTTGCGCTTTTTCGAAAATCGCTGAGGAGAATCAATACGTTTTGCAAATATTAACAGTAGAGAATATAATATAATGAAGTCAAAAAAAAGGAGAAAGTATGTATACCGTACAAGATTTATTCGATTTATCGCATACGCAAGCCAAAGAATATCTTTCCGCTTTTACCTATCCTTGGGAAGCGCTTGGCGGATTAACAGCGTGTATTATCGGGCTTGGAAAGGGCTTGGATAAAGAGGAATATATACAGATAAACGAGCACGTTTGGGCACATAAGAGCGCAAATATAGCAAAATCAGCACAAATAAACGCGCCTTGTATCATCGGCGAGGGTACGGAAATAAGACACGGCGCGTTTATAAGAGGGAGTGCCCTTGTGGGAAAAAACTGCGTTGTCGGGAACTCGGTAGAGCTGAAAAACGTCATTTTGTTCGATAATGTGCATACGCCGCATTATAATTACGTAGGGGATAGTATTTTGGGGTATAAAGCGCACATGGGGGCAGGCTCGATAACCTCTAACGTAAAATCGGATAAAACGCTTGTCGAGATAAAGGACGGACAAACGCGCATACAAACGGGTTTGAAAAAGGTGGGCGCGTTTTTAGGGGATAACGTGGAAGTGGGGTGTAACAGCGTGCTGAACCCCGGCACGGTTATTGGTAAAAACGCACAAATATATCCGCTTTCCTGTGTGCGTGGCGTGGTGAAAGAGAATTGTATTTATAAAAAGCAAGGCGATATTGTGGAGAAAAAATAAAAGGAGTTTGTCATGGGGAAATATTTCGGAACGGACGGGTTTCGTGGCGAGGCGAATTGCAATTTAACGGCAAAACATGCTTTCCGTATCGGGCGGTTTTTAGGGTATTATTTAAGTAAGACGAAAGGCGAACGCGCAAAAATCGTTATCGGTAAAGATACGCGGCGCTCTGGATATATGTTCGAATATGCGTTGGCAGGGGGATTGGTAGCTTCGGGCGCGGACGCGTATTTGTTGCACGTTACGACGACGCCGTCGGTGGCGTACGTGACGAGGACGGACGGATTTGACGCAGGGATTATGATTTCCGCCAGTCATAACCCCTTTTCCGATAACGGAATAAAATTGTTTAACGCGAACGGCGAAAAAATGGACGAGGATACGATAGTCCTTATCGAAAACGACCTCGATAAAATGACGGCGGGTGGGGAAGCGTATCAAGAACCGCCTTACGCAATAGGCGATAATATTGGTAGAACGGTGGATTACGTGGCAGGGCGTAATCGTTACGTGGGATATTTAATCTCACTCGGCGTGTACTCTTTCAAGGGCATAAAAGTGGGTTTGGACTGCGCCAACGGTAGCGCATGGAATATTGCGAAAACGGTATTCGACGCGCTGGGCGCAAAGACGTACGTTACGGGGGTTGAGCCCGACGGTACGAATATAAACAAGGGTGTCGGCTCGACGCATATCGAGAATTTGCAAAAATTTGTTGTGGAGAACGGCTTAGACGTGGGGTTTGCGTATGACGGCGACGCGGATAGGTGCCTTTGCGTGGACGAAAAAGGGAACGTTATTGACGGCGATCAAATTTTGTATTTGTACGGTAGGTATTTGCATGAACGGGGCAAACTGTTGCGCAATACGGTGGTGACGACGGTGATGTCGAATTTTGGATTGTATAAAGCGTTTGACGAGTTGGGTATTTTATACGAAAAAACGCCCGTTGGCGATAAATACGTGTACGAGCGCATGGCAAACGGCGGTTTTTCTTTGGGGGGAGAGCAGTCGGGGCATATCATATTTTCCAAATACGCCACGACGGGCGACGGTATTTTGACGAGTTTGAAAATTATGCAAGCGATGATTGATAGGAAAAGTACGTTATCGCAACTTGTTGCGCCGATGAAAGTATATCCGCAGGTTTTGAGAAACGTACGCGTTACGGATAAGGGAAAAGCGCGCGCGGACAAAGACGTTTGCGCGGCGGTGGAAAGGGTAGCCAAAGCTTTGGGGGATAGCGGCAGAGTATTGGTACGCGAATCGGGTACGGAACCGCTTATCCGAGTCATGGTGGAAGCGGAAAGCGAAGAGGGTTGTCAAAAATATGCGGAAGAAATTATAGCCGTAATTATAAATAAGGGGTATGCAGCAGAATAATAATAACGCGGACGGAAAATAACCGTCCGCGTTATTCGTATGCAAAAAAGATAACCGCCCCGACGTCTTTGCGGTGGCGAGCCGCCACACCCAAGTCTTTCTATCTTTCCTTATCGCAAAAAAGAAAGATGCCGTGTCCATATATTTTCATAATCCAACAAAAAAGATAACCGCCCCGACGTCTTTGCGACATCGAGGCGGCTACCTATATGATAAGGGGGAAAATGATGAGCTTGTTTATATCGGTTTCCACAACCGATTTACAAGTATATTCTATCACGAGCCACCAAAAAAGTAAAGAAAAACGTGAAAGATTTTTTAATTTGTCAAAAAGGTATACAATATAGCAAAAAATGTTATTTTCAAACATTTTTCATTTTTATTTTGATATTTTGCAAAAAATCACATAATACGGCAAAGAAAACAGCATAACACGACGGAAAGTAGGTAAGAAAAGACGGCAATGACAAGGGCGAGTGTTAATTTTTTTCGTTTCAAGCCTGCAAAATACACCGCGCCGATATAGAAAATTGTTTCAGACGAGCCGTAGGCAACGCACGCACATCTTGCGGCGTAGCTGTCCACGCCGTATTTTTCAAGGATATCCGTCAAAACCGCAATAGAGCCGCTTCCCGAAAGCGGTTTCATAAACACGAGCGGCGCAATTTCGCCTGGGATACCCAGGCCCTCGAAAAAAGGAGAAATCCATGCGGCAATTTTATCGGAAAGTCCGCTCACGTCCAAAAGCTTGGTAAGCATGGTAACGGCGGCGATATAGGGGAAGATAGATAAAATTAAAGGGATAGCTCCTTTAACGCCCTCGGTAAAACTGTCGTATACTTTTACTTTTCGAAAGAGCGCAAAGAGGAAGGAAACGAGAAAAAGCAGGGGGACAATCAAGGCAAGCGCTTTCATATTGCAGGGTTTACCCCCTTACCGTGGCGGATAAAGTCCGTGGTTACTTCTCTTTTCTTCGGGGGAATACACAGCCTTGTCAATACCAAGGCAAGGATAGTGGAAAAGGCGGTGGTGATAAGGGTAGGGATAACGATATCGGTGGGGGAAACGCTTTGCATGGCAACGCGTACGCCGATAATTGAGGTGGGGATAAGCTGTATCGACGTGGCGTTAAGGACAAAGAGCATAGACGAAGCGTATTCCGCGTGTGGAGATTTGTCCAAAAGCTGCGCCGCTTTGATACCGTACGGGGTTGCCGCGCCCGAAATACCCAAAAGATTGACGGACATGTTCATGGACACGGCGTCCAGCGTTTGCGGATCATCTGTCTTAAACAGTTTTTTGGCAATCGGTTTTAACAGCCGTGAAATACCGCGCGAAACGCCGCTGTCCTCCCACACTTTCATAAGCCCCAGCCATACGGAATAGGTGGCAAGAAGGGATATGCAAATTGTGCCGCTTCTGCTTGCGCCCTCAAGCAGCGCAACGAGGAAATTCTCAGGCGAAATGCAAAGCAAAATCAACGTGGAAGATAAAAAAATGCAACTAAACAGGATATTCATAGATTAAATATATGCGTTCTTGTCCGCGCAATATGCAAAATGCGCCCGTCAATCGGCGTAAAAACGTTTTACTTTTCTTAGGAAAAGTAGTATAATGGAAAGGAACAACGAAAAGAGGTGCAAAGGTATGGCAAAAAAACCTTATTACATTACGACGGCGATTGCTTACACGTCGGGCAAGCCGCATATCGGCAACAC
>JAZRRB010000278.1:0-2360 GCA_045650385.1 Candidatus Scatosoma sp.
CAACGGCAGACGAAAAATGCGTTGCTGAGTATGCATCGTCGAACGCCGGTGAGTTCCATTTGGTTGTTTACGATGCCGATACGGGTAATTTATGCGCAGGTGTTTATAATGAAAACACAAAAATGCTGGAAAATTACGTTATGAACGCTAAAAACAGAGACGGTGCAGCCGTGATGATGGCAATGTTTCCTGCACTCATGGCGGATAAGGAATTTGAAGAGAATTTCAAAAATTATTTTACACATTATTTGACGGACTTTTCAAAATTAGAAGAATCTACGGAAGCTGCTGCGATATTATGCGATAACGCATATCGTCGTATCAAGGACGAAACGTGTTCGGCACATTTAAAAATCAATATCGACGCGGCGGGGAACTTAACGAGAATTTCGAGGGCACAATTAGATTCGGGTGTATTTGCCCCGAAGAACGTGCAAGCAGGTGAGTTCAATATCCTCGCGCAGTTAAAGCAAGCAGGAACGATTAAAAAAGCCAAAAAGATTATAGACGTTTCGGCGTTTGAAGGGAAATACAATTTCCACACGAGAGCATTTTCGGCTTTAGAGAAGTCGCTGATTCCTAAACTTCCCGAGTGGTATATCGTACCGCAGGTAGTAATGGATATTTGCAACCATGCGCAAAAAACTACCGGCAGACCTACGCAAATGCGTAACTTTTTATTACGTGGCGAAGCTGGTACGGGTAAGACAATGGGTGCAAAAGCGATTGCGGCAGGGCTTGGACTTCCGTACATGAAGTATACGTGTTCGGCTGGAACGGAAATTTTTGACTTTATCGGTCAAATATTCCCCGATTCCGAGAACGTTTCGACGGGAGACGCTGAGCTGGATAAAGAACGTGAAGAATTAAAGGCAATGGGCGGAATCAATTACGAGAACGTTGCAAAGCTTATGAATTTACCGGATTTGGAAGATATAGAGTTCGATCCTTCGGGCGTATATCTGAAAATAACGGGGAAGGAAAAGCAAGATGCAACGACGCAAGATTGTATGTCGCTCGTTTTGAATTTGGTTACGGATAAAATTAAATTGTTATCCACACCCAAAAAGGAAGGAGAGAGTAAAGGGCAAACGTTTAGGTACGTGGAAACGGATTTCTTGAAAGCATTGAAACACGGTTACGTGGTGGAAATTCAAGAACCGACCACGATTATGCAACCCGGCGTGCTTGTTGGTTTGAACTCGCTTTTGGAGCAGGAAGGCTCGATAACTTTGCCTACGGGTGAGATTATCGAAAGACATCCCGACACGGTAATCGTCGTTACGACGAACGTAAGCTATGAAGGCTGTCGTGGGCTTAACCAGTCCATTATTGACAGAATGAGTATGGTTTGCGACGTGGACTTGCCTACGCCTGAAGTGATGGTTCAACGTGCAATGAGCGTTACGGGAGCAACGGACGAGTTCCAAGTCTCTCAAATGGTACAGGTAGTCAACGATATGGCTAAGTATTGTAAGGAAAAGAGTATAACGGACGGTACAATCGGTATGCGAAGCTTAATCGACTGGATAGTAAGTGCGGAAATTACGGGAGACATCTACGAATCTGCATTATACACCATCGTGAGCAAAGCTACGTCGGATGAAGCGGACCGCGAAGCCTTACGAACAGCAGTTTTAGAGCCGATTTTTTCTAAACGGTATCGTAGAAAGACGGCATAAATAATACAAGGAGGATAAAATTACTCTTATGGCAAGAGTGAATCACAAGTTGGTTAGGCAGCGTTTGGATGAAAAACGCAGCAGCATAACCGATAAACAGTTCTTCACGTCCCGACTACTTGCGGGGCATTATGAAGATATTGTGGACGCGCAAACGCGACGGTATAATTATAATCGTCGCGTGCGTGTTCGTTTGTTTTGGGAACCGGAATTGGGCATGGTTGCGGATACGGATGATTTTCTTATCAGGATCAATACGGGTAATAAACTCGTCACCGACGTGGTAGGAAGAGAAAATCGTTATCAAATCGTAAGCGGATTATTTGCGCACGAGCTTGGTCACGTGCTCTATACGGACTTTCCTATGATGCAAACGTATGCGAACTATTTATCGAATGGGAAATGGTATCCCGCTATACCTGAGGCGGACAATTCTCAAGAAGAACTTAACGAGCTGGATTTTTGGAAATACGTAAAAGAAGACGAAAGGAACTTATTTGCAGTACAAAATATTGCATTGAAAATCCTTAACGTTATCGAAGACGGATATATCGAAAACTGCGTATTGAACAGATTCCCCGGCACGCTCGGTTTTGGCTTAGAAAACCTTAGGGAAGTACATTTTAATAGAATGGATACCGTTACGCAACTGAAGGAAGAAGAAGCGGAAGGCAAAAT
>JAZRRB010000279.1:0-3270 GCA_045650385.1 Candidatus Scatosoma sp.
CCGCTTGGCCTCCGACTTGACTTACATATCCGTGGGTGATACGGTATATGCAAAAGATGCAGGAGTAACCGCCGATTACGATTTATTAAAATCCTCAGGGTTCCACATTATTACGAAAGGTCAGTCTGTAATTTTATTGGGCGCAGAGGGACGTGGTTCTTTGTATGCGGTATATGAGTTTTTATCGCAGTATTTCAATTATGAGTTTTACGCTGATACGGCAATCGTAATTGATAAAGACGTGGAAAACTTGAAATGGAAAGAATTTGATATAACGGACGTTCCCGATTTTGAATATAATTTGGCTACGTATGGTTTTATTCGTCACAAAGAAGTTTCCACAAATCGTTATCGTATGGTTACGGATGAGGATTTGATGATTCCCGTTGGAAATGAATGGTACGGATATAAAATGTATCATAACTCTTTCGGGTGGTTGCCTAAAGAATACCAAACGGTAAACGGCGAAAGAGAACTTGTACACCGTAAGTGGTATAGCAGTAAAGAAGACGGCAGTTTGGACGGAACACAGCTTTGTTACACTGCGCACGGGGATAAGACGGAATATGACGCAATGATGGCGGCGTCAACGGAAAAAGCTAAAGAATTATTAAGCGACCCCGAATTTGCTAACCTTAATGTATTGACTTATACGCACGAGGATAATCAAATTTGGTGCGAATGCGAAACTTGTCAACAATACGAGGATAAATACGGATCTAACGCTGCTTCGTTAATTATGTTCTTGAACGAATTGAAAGGAAATATTGACGATTGGTTTGCGGGCGAAGGTAGCGCTTATAAAAGAGACTTGCTTTTATTATTCTTTGGTTATCATCAAACGAATAAACCTCCCACAATTTACGATGAAACTACCAATACGCATACTCCTGTTGATTCCAGTGTAGTGTGCGCGGACGGCGTAGGTGTATATTTTGCGGAAACCAATGGGGACTATACGCAAAGTTATTACGAAAAGAACAATGAAGTTATCGCGGACAATATGGCGGGCTACGGGGCTATTACAAAAGACATTTTCTTTTGGTCGTATCAAGTGAATTTCTCGCGCTATCTTACACCGTATAATTCGTTTGACGCTATGCAAGAAATTTATCAGTATGCAAAAATGTGTAATGCGGTTTTATTATTCGACCAAGGTGCATACAACGACCCGGGTAGAACGACGGGTTGGACGGCGTTGAAAGCGTATTTGTCGGCTAAATTGACGTGGGATGTAAACGCGGACTTTGACCAGTTAATTGACAATTTCTTCGAAGGTTATTTTGGACCTGCGGCACCTGAAATGAGAAAAATGTTCGATAGTTTTAGAGTACGCTCGGTATATAATGAAACCTATAACGGTTATTGTGGACGTAGGTCGATTATGTTGGACGCATTGCAAACGCAATTTTGGCCAGAAGCATTGGTAAATGAATGGATTACTTGTACAGAAAACGCTTTGGCTGCAATAGAACCTTTAAAAGAAACGGATTTTGACAGATATACATCTTACAGTTCAAATATTCGCCTTGAACGTTTGTCTCCCTTGTATATATTAGTAGAATTATATAGTGCAAAATATAGCAAAGAACTGATAACGGAATATAAAAAGACGTTCTATGAAGACGCACAAGAAATGGGGATTCAAAAAACTGGTGAAAAAGCGTTTATACGTGATTTGTATACGCTTTGGGGTGTTTGATAATTTTAAGGTGCTATAAAAGGAGAAAAAGATGAAAAAGAGATTTCTTAAAGTATTATTATTACTTTCAGCAACGTTTACGCTTTCATTTTTTGCGTTTGGTTGCAGTTGTATGAGTTGTCTTCTTGGTGAAAATGCCTCTACGGATGAAGATTTCGACGCTGGATTCGGTGATGGAGACGATTGGGGCGATGATGGAGCCTGGGACGACGAAGGTAATTGGGGTGATGAAGGTAATTGGGGCGATGAAGGCGATGGAGATACGGCTATCGAAAACGGAATCGTTGGACTTGTCGACGAGTGTATGCTTTATCAATATGAAGACATTACTTTGTCTGCGGTATTGGTAGAAGCTGGTGAAGAAACAGACGAAAGTATCGATTGGGAATCTTCCGATGAAGATGTTGCAACGGTAGACGAAAACGGCAAAGTAACCGCGTATAACGCAGGGACTGTTGAAATTACGGCTTCTTCAGGTGATTATTCAAAAACGTGCGTGATTACGGTAAACGAAAAGAACGGCGACCCGCAACTCATTGTGGAAGAAAACGTTTCTATTATGTACACGGAAACTTATCAATTGTCGACGTACGTACTTTACAATGGTAAGCAATATTTCGATATGGAAGCGGAATATCAAGTGGCGGACGATACCATTGTTTCCGTTGATGAAACGGGCTTAATTGAAGCGATTGGGAACGGCGAAACCACGATTACTATTTCTGCTTCTTGGAGAGGACTGTCTGGGCTTACTTTGACGGAAAGCGTAACTGTAACAGCTAACGATTATATTAATTTTGTGTTTACCAACGCGGAAGTACAAGAAATCTTTACCACCAATAAAGATTTAGGCGACGGAAATACGTATACCAATCAAGTAACGTATGGTGTAACAATTAAAGATAACGATACGACTGTTAGCGATACTGCAAGCTATGTTTGGAAATCTACGAATACGGACGTTGCAACGGTGGCTAACGGTGTTGTTAAGGGGATAAGTGAAGGCGATACGGAAATTTACGTAGAGTACACGGCGGACGACGGCTCTACATATACTTCCGAAAAATTGCCTTTGACGGTAACGACGCCCGTTCTTACCAAAAACTTGAACCTGAAATTAGGCGCGTTGGATAGCTGGAACGAATTGCTTTCTACTACCGTATTTACCGATGGTTCTTCTATCAAAAAGATTACGGATATCACAGGTTTTGCAAAACTTGCGATTGAATATAATACGAGCGACGGTAGAATTTATAATCTTGCCGAACATCCCGCACAACGCACGCGTACGTGGAAAGTAAGCAACGGCGAATACGCTTATGCAATTAATGTGTTTGTTGCAACACGCGTAATTAGAAAGGCGCAAGACTTTGGTTTAGTTTTCTCGAACTATGGTTCGGCTGCGAACGGATACCAAGGAAATGCATATTATACAACGGGTACAGGTAAAGATGCATATTACGTATTGGGCAACAATATCGACGCATCTTCTTACGTGCAAGCACACGGTGGTCAATTAACGTCGGCTGCAGGCGGTTTGCAAGGTACATTTGACGGTATGGGATATT
>JAZRRB010000280.1:0-1552 GCA_045650385.1 Candidatus Scatosoma sp.
CCTGGGTTCTTTGTAACCAACCAGAATAGAGCGTTGCTTTTCAACGAAGACGGAACGCCTACGGCGAGAACGGGTAAAATCCTTGCGGCGACGCCGATGAAGAAGTTTGGCGAAATTTCCGACCTTATTGGCACGCTTATGTGGCTTGCGGATGATAATGCAAGCGGCTTTGTAACGGGTACGGTCATTCCTGTAGACGGCGGTTTCTCGGCATATAGCGGCGTATAAATTATGAAATATATTATAGGAATCGACCTTGGCGGTATGAGCGCCAAAGGGGGATTATTCTCTGAAAACGGAGAATTGCTTACGGAAGAAAAAGTTGCTACTTGTAGTACAAACGGTTTTGAGAGAACGCTTGAACAACTTGCAAATCTTTCAAGAGTGCTTGTCGAAAAAATCGGTGTGGACTATGAAGATGTTTTGGCTATCGGAGTTGGTTCGCCTGGGGTAGTAGACGGAAAGAAAGGGATTGTTTTACGTTGGAGTAATTACAATTGGAATAACGTTCCGTTTGCTAAGACACTATCGCAATTAACAGGCAAAAAAGTGTACGTTGCAAACGATGCGAACGTGGCGGCGTTGGGCGAAGCAAAATTCGGGGCTACTGCACAGTATCAAAGCAGCATTTTGCTTACAATTGGCACTGGTATAGGCGGTGGAATTGTATTTGATGGTCAGCTTATTGAAGGCTATCGATGTGCGGGCGCTGAATTGGGGCATATTACGATTCGTGAAGGAGGATTGCCTTGCGCTTGTGGTCGATGCGGATGTTATGAAAAATATGCGTCTACAACGGCACTTATTAGGCAGACGCGACATGCGATGGTGGAAAACCTCGACAGTACAATGTGGGAAGTTGCAGACGGTAAAATTGAAAATGTTAGTGGGAGAACAGCGTTTATTGCGGCTCGTCAAGGAGATGAAAGTGCAAAAAAGGTAATCCAACAATTCGTTGGTTATTTGGCGGAAGGGATTGCTGATTTTGTAAATATACTTCGTCCGGAAGCAATTGTGATTGGTGGGGGAATATCCAACGAAGGGGAGATGCTGTTTGAGCCACTGCGGAAAGCAGTAGACGAAAGAACTTATATTGCTATGGATATCGTACCATTAAAAATTGTTGGGGCAATGCTTGGAAATCGTGCGGGTATTTATGGGGCATACTGCATCGCAAAAAAATAATCGTTAAGAACCATTAAAACAAAAGTGGGCAAGAAAAAATACTTGGCAGACTTGACAACTACGGGGCGTATCTGCGTATTGGCAGGTATGATTACTCACAATGAAGACAAATTACTCATTTGTCGTTATACTCGTTCAAAATGTTTGTTGCTGTAACGTAATTCAATATTTAGGAGACTAAAAGAAATGGATAGAAAAATACCCGTTGTGGTAATTAAAGAATTAAATGAAACGGATAAAATTTTAACGGCGCTTCAAAATTACGGTATTAACTGCGCAGAAATCACGTTTAGAACGGCTTGCGCGGCAGAGGCGATTGCGTATGCGCAGGGAAATTAGAAGGAAATCTTGAAAAGGCAAAGGAACG
>JAZRRB010000281.1:0-1974 GCA_045650385.1 Candidatus Scatosoma sp.
ACTTGGGCTCCTACCTCGTACTAATCGCATTGATTATCCGCAAGCAAGCCTTTTCCAACTTCGTATTGATAGGCAACGTACCCGGCACGCTGATTGCGTTGCTCGTCCCTGGGACGGAAGAGGGGATGCTTTCTTTTTGGAATATACACTACTACATAGAACACATGCTCGTGTTCATTGTTCCCTTATTGATGGTTACTTTGCGATTGATGGAGCGTCCCGACAAGCGGGCGATAAAGCACTTCTTTATCGGGTTCTCTATCTATTTCGTGTTCTGTTCGGTAGGCGGTATTATTTGCAACGGCTTCCTGTATAAGCCGTACAGCTTCTTCTATGACGAAGTAAACTACTTCTACCTCTTCGATAATACGGTTGCCAGCATATTGCTTGTGTTAAGCTTTACCTACGCTTGGCCGCTTACGGTGGGCGGTTACATCTTCTATCCTTTGTATATGATGATGATTTACATACTGTTTAGTATCTTCTGCGTCGGTTTCTATTTCTGCTATCAAAAGCTTTGTAAAATCGGCGACGACCATTTCCACTTGCGGCGTATCCGTATCGCTCTCTACAAGGAAAAATGGCCGAACAGCAAGAGAAAGTTTAAAGAAGAATACGTGGATTAAGGGTACTTATGTTAAAGATTGATAAACTTACGAAAACTTATGGAAATACGCAAATGCACGCGGTAAACGGGCTTTCCATCGAGGTAAAGCCTGGGGAAGTGTTTGGCTTCTTAGGGCCCAACGGCGCAGGGAAGAGTACCACGATCAAATCGGTGGTAGGCATTTTGCCCTTTGATTCAGGGGAGATTGAAATTTGCGGCGTGAACTTAAAACAAAACCCCATGGGCGCGAAAGCCAACGTTGGCTACGTGCCTGATAACCATGCCGTTTTTGAAAGATTGACGGGCAGAGAATACGTCAACCACATGGCAAACTTCTTTAATGTACCCGTAGAGCAAATGAAAGAACGCAGCGAATACTACGTAAAGCTGTTTAAGTTGGAAAAAGCCTTTGATCAACCGATTAAGAGCTATTCCCACGGTATGAAACAAAAAATTTCCGTTATTGCGGCGCTTGTACACGAGCCCAAGCTTTGGATCTTGGACGAGCCGTTGACGGGTTTGGACCCGCAGAGCGCGTATCAGTTGAAGCAAGCGATGCGCAACCATGCAGACAAGGGGAATACGGTATTTTTCAGCTCGCACATTCTCGACGTTGTTGAAAACTTGTGCGACCGTGTTTGTATTATCAAAAAGGGGACGTTGCAAGGGGTTTACGACTTGAAAGAGTTGAAAGCCAAGCAAATTTCTTTGGAAGAATTGTTCATGAAGGTAATTGAAAGCGAGGATTAACGCGTAGAAGATGAGTAGAATCGGAAAAGCATTCAAATTTCAAATGGACAACAAGTTCAACCTCTTCAAGACGCATAATGTCAAAGCGCTTTTGATAAACGTCTTACTGCGGTTGCTTGTTTTTGCGGGAATAGCCATAGGCTTGTATTTTGCCCTTTCCCGCATGTTTACGCTACTTGGGTTGCAGGTAAACGCTTCGTTCATGACCTTCGTGTTGGTGGGCTGTCAAGCGGTTTCTTTCGTCTTTGGCATCGCCAATATTATCACCACCTTGTATTTGAGTAAGGACAACGAGCTGTTGATGGTGTTACCCATCACCTTTAACGAAATTTTCATTTCCAAAATTTTGGTGTTGTACGTAACCGATTTAATTTTCTCGTTGACCTATTTATTGCCCGTCTTCGTGACGTTTGGCCTCTTGGGAGAACTTGGCGTAACCTTCTACGTAACGGCGTTGTTGCTCATTCCCATATTGCCCATTTTCCCTATCGCCTTGGCGTCCATTTTCAGTATTCCCTTGATGATAGTTGTGCGTTTTTTCAAAAAGCACGTGGTACTTTCCATCGTCGTATTGCTTGCCATTGTTGCGGGTGCGTTTGTAGGGTATATGGAAATTG
>JAZRRB010000282.1:0-2778 GCA_045650385.1 Candidatus Scatosoma sp.
AAAAAATCCACTCTCTTCCCTGGCACGGAAATACGTCCGAATAATTCGGAATGGTAGGACGCGTTTCCCGTCGTAACCGTGAACTTATTGAAAATTCTGAAATAGTTCGCCAAACGCAGTTCGTCTGCCGAATATTTAGGATCGGGAAAACCCAGCACGTTGCCAAGGAGTCCGAAGTCCACGGACGCCTTCAAAGAAGTAATCAACGCCCAAATCAACACGCTGATAATAGAAATGGAGTAAACAATCAAAAAGGCGCATATGCAAATGGTGAAAATACTAAATTTTCTTCTATTAGTTTTTATTCTACTCATTTTTATCTCCTCAATCTACGCTCGGCCCGTATTTTTCCATAAGCGTTCTCGTCGTCAACGTGATAGGCGCTAAGATCAAGGTGATAATCAAGCCCAACGCCGACAGCTCAGGATACGAATACAGCGGTCTTACATGCTGATATAAATTGATGCCCGCATTCTGCGTCATACGGTAGAAATAATATCCGAATACATCCATACCAAAGTTCGAACCTCTTTGACCATAGAAGGTGAACAGGTGCATTTGGTTAGTGAAAATAGCCGTCATACCCGTAACGACAAACGTTACCAAGGTCGGATAAATGGAGGGTATGTAAATATACCAAAGCTCTTGTATACTATTTACGCCCTCTAATTGCGCCGATTCCACCATAGATTCGTCCACACTACTCATGGTACTCGTGTATATAAGTACGTTACCGCCAAAACCCACCCAAACGTTAAACGCCAAAATGGTGATAAATTCAGACGCTTTGTCCACGTCCAAAAGCCCTAAAACAATGTCCCCTGTGGCTTTGGACGCGACCACAGTATACACGTCGGTAACAATATACTTATATAAAAGCGCCATAACCGTACCCGAAACAATCGTAGGCAGATACAGGATTACCCTGAAAATCCCCGAAAACGCGTGCTTTTTCGCAACATAATAACTGAAAAACAGCGCCAACGTCGTCACAACAAGTAAATTGACCGCATAGAGAATGAGCGAATTTACCAGCATTTCCCCCGATTGTTTGGAGAAAAAGAACTCAAACGCCGTTTTAAAATGCTTAAAACCAACAAATTCTACCGTATGCCCGATTCCGTCTAAATTGATCGTGTATTTTTGAAACGCTAACACAATGGAACTAAAATTCAAATACACGTAAAAGACAAGGAATTGAATAATCAGCGGCAGAAACATTAAAATATAAAATCTCAACCGCGACGCTTGAATGGTATTTGCTTTCTTCTTTTTTTCTATAGCTACACTTTTCAAAGCCTTACCTCCAAGCTATCCTATTATTCTTCACGATACACGCCGTTCCATTCTGCTTGCGTCAATCTTAACGCGTCAAATATATATTTCGTACCTTGCGTATACAGCCCCGTTTTGGAATCCTTTTCTTGGTTTTTATAATAGGGGAACGGCGAATCATGCGAACCGTTGATGCAAAGCGTGGTCGAGGAGAGGTGAATATTGATAGACGCCCATGTCTGACGGAACGCAGAGGTGTCGCCCGAAAGCATTACGAGGTTGCTACCTGCGTTATTGTCACGCATATCCCAAAGACGACGGTAGAAAGTGGGAAGTTTTGCCTCTTCCGCTTCGCTCAAATCATAGTTAATCGCTCTCCCGATACCCGTTTCCACGGTGAACGCTCTCAATTCCGGTTGGGTATATAAAAATCTTACAAAATCTTTCGCAGCTTCTCTTTCCTCGTCGTTATTTTTCAAGTTACCATTGATAACGGTAAACGCTTCAGCAATATCCAAGAAACAAGTTTCTTTCGCTTCCGCGCCCTCGGTATAATAGTTCGTGAACAACGGCATAAAGCGGAAGTCCAGATTATCTGCCGACTCTTGCTTTAACAGTTCGTACTGATCAAAGCATTTTGCTTTTTTTGCCTCGTTATGCCAATAGCTTGCCTCAACGAGCATTGCCGCTTTCTTGTAAATACCCGTACCGCCTAAATAAATATTGAATTGTCCGTCGTAATGCGAACGGGTGCCTATGTACGCGTCGTCGCAATAGAAACCCTCTCTTTGGATAATCTCAAACAACGCAAGCGCATAATATTTCGCGACCATATCGTTGCCTAAGTAGCCCGTAGAGCCGTCAAGGTACACTTTTTTGATTTTGGGTTTTTTGATGTAATCGATTCCCTCAAACAACGGCTCGTCGTAATAGCCGTCTACAACTTCAATCTCACCCTCGCAGTTATAATAATTACGCATTTGCTCCGCCCCCGCAAGCGCCGCCCATACACCCGAAATCGTGTAATTGATATAGTTGGCGCACTTGCCCGAAAGTGCAATCGGCGCATAGCTCGTCGTTTGCTTGAAATAGTCCATCAAAATAATAAACTCTTCCATAGAACAAGGCATACCGTCGTCCGCCGTGTCATACTCGCCGTCGGGACCTTTTGAACGTCTTGCCTCCAAACTGGAAACAAAATTCGCCGTACCGTACTTCGATTCATAAGGTACACTGTTGATTTCACCCTCTGCCGCAAAGTAAGCAAAACATTCGTCGAACGTCTGCGTTAAGTAAGAAAGCCCGCCGTAATATTCATAGTGCGGAAGTCCGTAGTATTTGCCGTCAGGTCCTTTCATATTACCTTTCACCTGATCGAAAAGTAAACTATCCAACGAACCGCCCTCTCTCGTTTCGTCCATAACGATATCGTCAATACACAAAAGCGAGCCTGCTTGCGCCAATGCGTTCGGCGTGCTCATTCTGTCGACGATATATACGTCC
>JAZRRB010000283.1:0-2110 GCA_045650385.1 Candidatus Scatosoma sp.
GACATGGCTACGATCCGACTTTTTCGCCCCACTTGGGTTTTGCAAAGTACGAACCGTCAATGCGTGCCACGTATACGGGTAAATTCATGCGTTGGATAAATTTATAGGTAGCGTCTTGAATGCCCTCAAATCTGCCGATAGTGGAAAGACGCGCCTCAGGCATCATAGCAAGCGTACGCTCCATATCCACAACGCGCATACAGTTTTTGGCGTTGCCGATGTCGGCGGAGAACATACTCTTGGGGAAACAACCTGCGCGCTTTAACCAGCGTGCGTGGAATTTTTTGAAGAAATATAACCGCGCCATAATAAATTGCGGCTTTTCGTTTATGAGAATACGCCCAAGATGTAGGAAATCGTAAGCCGAGCCGTGTGTACAAAGTACGATACACGGTTTTTCCAATTTCTCAACGTCCTTTATCCGTATGGATTTGATTTTGGAATCGTGGGGAAAACGGCACACGAAAGAAACGCAATGCAATAAAAACTTATTGCTCTTTTTTACAACCATTTTAGTAGAATACGTTTTCGTCATAAATTCGTTCACCTTCTTGAATAATGCTTTTTTGTATCGGAACATCAATATGAGTAGAGTAATGATTACAAGGAATACAATCAGGGCGGTAATCCAACTCGCCGCTATGGCGATATGCCCTAGTCCTACGCCGATAAGAATGGAGGGGATAGAACCCAAACTCGTTAAAAGAATATACTTGGGATATTTGATGTTTAACGATGCGGCGAAGATACAGATAAGTCCGTAAGGGATTGCCGGAAGAAAATACAGGATAAAAACGACTAACGCCACCTTGGGGGATTTTCTCGCGAGGTCGAAATCGAATTCGGCGTTCGTGGTAAAAAACTCGCTCAATTTATCGCCGTAAATTTTATAGAGAATATAGATAATAGTATTGCCGATGATAACGCCTGCAAGGCAAACGGCGGCGCCTTTCCATAGCCCGAACGCCACGCCCGACATCATTTGCACGGGTTCGGCAGGCATAAACGTCAGGACAACTTGCAGCATGGATAAAATCCCGATGGTGAAATATCCTTTGAAACCCAACTTGGAAAGAGATGCTTGAATTTCCTCCTTGGTGACGTCGTTTCGGAACATTTCCGTTAAAATGGCGCGGTTATCTCCCGAAAAGAGGAAGAACGCCAACCCGACTAGCAAAAGTAAAAAACCGATTGCTGTAAATATTTTACGTTTTCTACGTAATTTTTTTGCCACGTCTTTCCCTCCTTACACGCTCCACCGCGCATTGTGCGGTAACCGATAAGAATTATTTCATTTTATTATACCTCTTTGCGAGGGAAAAGTCAAGCGTTCGACGACAAATATCGCGTTTTCGCGTGCGTGCGCAATTTCCGTAAGGAAATTTTACTATAATGCGCATATACGCAAGAAAATAGTTGACAAATTCCTCGCTTTGTTATAAAATAGTAAAGATATAATATGTTATAATGCTCTTACTATTGCTACAACGAAAAAAGAGGTAAAAATAAGGGCTTTTACAGCAAACGAAGGATTAAATAGACCGTAATATACGGTCGGGAGGCTTTATGAAGAAAAAATGGAGACGGATACTTTGCGGAATGCTTTCGCTCGGGCTTGCTTCCACGCTTGTGGTGGAGCAGGCGCTCCGTTCAAATGCGTCTAACGAGGCGCTTAATTTGGCAACGTCGGCAAGCGCGGACGTTGCGTTTAAGGACGTAACGGGCAGTATTGATACGTCGGCATTGCGCGAAAGTCAGTTGAACGATTCCGTGTTAAAGAATACGGATACGAAGCCCACGTACGAAACGCGTACGGTGATGGTAACCCTTTCGGGGGATAGCCTTGCCGAGGCGGCGGATACTTCCGTCAACGCCTACCTCAAAACGTTCACGGGACAAAATACCCTTTCCACCATCCGTAAACAGCAAAACGATTTCTTGCGCGCCTTAAAGCAAGAGGGGATAGCGTACACGGAAGAGGATAGATACGAAACGCTTCTTAACGCGGTGGCAATTGAGGTGAATACCAAATACGTTTCCAAGATTAAACAAATGGCAGACGTAGAATCGGTAGTTATCACCACTTCGTATGCAGAGCCGAAAACGATTA
>JAZRRB010000284.1:0-1767 GCA_045650385.1 Candidatus Scatosoma sp.
ACCTATCTTTTCTACTGCTTTAAAAAGCATTTAAGCATCAGCCCTATCCGCTATGTGCAGGCAAAAAAATTGATTTATGCCCGAAAGCTTATTAAAGAAGGGATAAAGCCGACCGAAGTAAATGAAAAATGCGGAATACCCGAATACACCACCTTTTTCAGATTGTACAAAAAGCAATTCGGGTTTCCGCCTTCTAAAAACAAATAAATTAAATTTTCGCAACGATAAAGCCTTTCTTCAGCTTTATCGTTTTTTCTTGTATTTGTGCATTTTCTAGCAGCAACGGTTCTCGCACGTCTTGTTGAAGAACAAATTCCTTGTTCGTGGGATTGATTGCAATATACAACCGTTCGCCGTTGGTTTCACGGATATACGCCAAGGGGTATCCATCGTTTACCATCTGCAAATCCGCCCCATAGGAAAGCTGCGAATACCGTTTATGTAAAGCAATCAAACGTTTTACGGTGTTATACAGCGACTTTTCATCCGCGCTTTGGCTTTCCACACTGCGCCCTTTTGCCGTTTCCGTCGGTAAATATGCGCGTTTTGCCTTGGTAAAGCCGCGATACGGCGAATTATCCCATTGCATCGGTGTTCTTGCGCCCGTACGCAAATATCCGCCGTCCTTGTTTACCTTGTAATTATGCTTTATCCCGATTTCGTCACCGTAATAAATCTGCGGTACGCATTTGAAGGTAAGGATAAAGGCAAAAATACATTTCAGCACGCCGACATCCTTCTTTTCAGCGATACGGATAATATCGTGAAAGCCCGTCGGGATAGAATATGCGCCTTGCGAATTGTCAAAAATCTCCTTTGCGTAGGCGTAAAAATTTTCAAAACTGCCCTCACCCTCTTTCGCAAAATAACTATGCCCTGCCCGTTCTAACCAAGGGGTTAAATTTGTGCCCTTGTCACTGCGGAACAACTCATTATAAGGCTGTGTCGCATGGCAAAGATAATCCAAATCAAAACCGCATTCCGCCGCCTTGATAGGATTCCCCCATTCTGCCAAGAAACAGCAATCGGGGTTAATCTTCTTCGCTTCCCCAATTACGATATTCCAAAGCCACTTTACCCCTTCGCCGTTTTTATCCGCTTTGACCAAAGAATTTGCCAAATCCACGCGGAAACCGTCCACACCTTTTTCAAGCCAAAAACGAATAATGTTGATGATTTCTTCACGCAACGGCTTTAAGCGTTCGTCTGTGTAGTGCCATTGCCAGGATTCTTCCCCAGGCTTTATTTCATTGAACCCATAATTGAGCGCAGGCTGAAAAGCGTAATAATTGACAATATAATTCCCGTCCCGTTTCGACATCCCCTTAATAGAGCGATCGGCAGGAGTAAAGCAACAATTCGTCCAAACATACCAATCCTTATATTGGGGATCGGGTTTTGCTTGCTTGGATTTTTGAAACCATCTATGTTGATCAGAAGTATGCCCAACAACCAAATCAACGATTACACGGATACCTGCCCTATGGAAAGCGTCTATCATCCGCTCAAAATCCGACATCGTGCCGAAACGCTTATCAATCGCATAATAATCGGTCACGTCATATCCTCCATCCAAAAACGGGCTTTGGTAAAAAGGATTCAACCAAACGGTATTGATACCGAGCTCGGTTAAATAAGGGATTTTTTGGGTAATCCCATTCAAATCCCCCATGCCGTCTTTGTTAGAATCGTAAAAGCTGATAGGGTAAATTTCATAAATAATCGCGTCTTTTATCCATTGCTTCATACTATTCCCCTTTTTTATTT
>JAZRRB010000285.1:0-3735 GCA_045650385.1 Candidatus Scatosoma sp.
CGTAGGAACCTTCACTCTCCATACCGCCCGTCATCGAAAATCTTGCAGGCGTACCAAATTGGTTCCCTTCATTTATTATATAAGTTTTCCCGTCACCGTTTGTCCACGTATAAATATCTTCGCCCGCACCGCTTTTGCTATGCAACCCCAATTTGATTTGACCGGGCGCAGCCGCTGTCAAATACGTGTATTGATATTGGTATGTTTGCGTTACGTCTACGTCATCAGCTTTTTTAACGGCGATAGAAACCGTATTACTTGAATCGTAAACATCAGTCAAAACAATATTAATTTCTTTAGCGTCTACCGAATATAAAGAGTGTGGAGCAACGTAAAAACTGATTATCGGCTCAAACGCTACCGATTCCTCATACGAATTATCCATCGTCGATAAATCAATCGTCTTGTTCAACAAAAACTTCGAACTGGGGGTAAGTTCTAACTTTACCCCCTCTTGTGTGCCTTTGTATTCAGAAAAAGTACCATACTCTGCTTTAATATTTTTTCCGTCTAAATTATATAAGGTCGAAACACATTTAAACGTTTCCGTCTGTTTTAATAACTTACCGTCTACCGTTTTGGCTTTATATTCGATTGTATAGACGCCCGCCATCTCTAAAACAACTTCTTTTTGCGTATATCCTTTCCCATTAGGAGCGCGCAACGTTATTTTAGACGGATAAGACCTTTTCCCGTCCGATAACATAGGTGCATCGGGCATAACAAACGTTTCTCCAACAACATATTGTTCTTTTATGTTACTGTTGAGAACCGTTGCCGATTGCTGAGAACCCGTTTCTGTAGCCACACCGCTCACAGACTCATTAATCGTTGCTATTGAAGCAACCGAACAAATCCCCATAGCAATTATAAGTGAACTTATTATTTTCACCAACTTTTTTTTCATCATAAAAAAGTTCTCCTTTTTTGTCTTAATTGCAATCTTATTCTTTTACCCCACCCATAGAAAGGTTGCCCATAAGCTTATCTTTTGCAAACAAAAAGATAATCAAAATAGGAATCATAACCATAAAACAGGTAGCCATTACGTGAGGCGGATAAAATTTTGGATTATTGCTGATTTGCCATACCGAATACGCCAATGTAGGATGGGAAGGAATATACAATAACGGCACTTGATAATCATTCCAAAAATCGATAAATCTAAGTAATATTACCGTTGAAAGAATAACTTTTGCAAAAGGAAGCATTATACGAAGAAATACTGCCCACTCGGAAGCGCCGTCTATGTACGCCGCCTCGGTGTATTCTTTAGAAATACTCTTAAACGTTGCATAAAACACCAAGAAATACATCCCTGAGAAATTAAACTTCAACATCCACGCGCCCATAAATGTGTCGTGTAAGTTTAAAGAATGTAAGATAGTCAACTCTGATGCTTGTGCGCCAATAATAGGAAGTATCAATATTATTACGACCATACTATAAATAAACTTACTTATAAAACAGTCAAATTTCGAAACAGCATACGCAACTGCCATAGGAACAACCCCCGAAATAACCGCGCCTACGCCTGCATACAAAACCGTATAAAGAATTATTTTACCAAAACCAACCTCAAAACGCGTTAAAGTTCCATCTATCACGCGTTTAACGGGAACAGTAAATTGTTTGAATACTTCCGTATAATTTTTCCATTGCCAATCCCAAGGAGCACCTTCTGGAAGGCCTAAAATATTATTGTTAAATCGTATTCCACTCGGTTTTACGGAGGCCAAAAAACCCCACAGTAATAAAACAAGCATTGACAAAACATATGCAGCTAAAACGACAAACAATATGATATACAATAATGATATCTTTCTCTTTTTCCTCATCTTTTTCATCATTCTTTCCTCGGCCCAAATTTTTCTAAAAGGTACTTAAATATAAACGTCGTGGGAACAGCAATAAGCGTAAACATTAACCCAAAAGACGCTATATAAGGATACAAGCTCTGGTCGCCATAGGCAAGCTGTTTATAAATATAATATCCAAACGTAGATACCTTATTTCCACCACCTGTCCCTAAAAAGGCGTGCAAATTCATTTGTCCTGTAAAGAAATGTGCAATACCTACAACAAGGAAGGTAACCAACGTTGACCATATAGATGGTATTGTAATATGTAGAAATTCACGCAAAGGCGACATACCGTCTATTTTCCCAGCCTCAACTATCGACTCGGAAATACCACTCATCGCACCTGAATACATCAAAACCTGGGAACCGAATCCTGCCCAAATGGAAAATATTAATATTGTATTGAACTGCGTAAGCGTATTCTCAATCAACCCGGGAATTTCTATGCCTGTAAATTTTTCGAATATTGTAGGGAAACCGTTTTCCATAAAATATTTCCACATAATGGCAAGTGCAGTCCCCGAAATAATTTGTGGCATAAACAAAAACGTTCTAAATCCGCCAGAGAAAAATTTCTTCTTATAAATATAAAACGAGAAAAGTAAGGCAAGCGTTGTCCCCACCAAAGTACCTGTAAGATACAGCACTAACGAATTTCTCCAAAGCGAATCCATATATTTAAGGTCTTCGAACATTGTTTTTAAACTCGTTAGGTTCGAGTCCCATACAAATCCACCCGTCCCGTCATACTTCTTAAACGGAAGCGTCAAGGAATTATAAACAGTCCCCACGTAAAAAACGAAAAATTGTAAAAGCGGAATAGAAATTATTGCAAAATAAAACGTCCATTGCTCTAAACTATATTTAGTTCTACGCTTTCTTTTAACATTTTTTACCATAAAAATCAATCTCCCGTCGTGTAAAATTGTCTATATGCAGTATTCCAAGCAGCTGGCGTATACCAAAGCCCTTTGAAATAGTCAACAGGCGTAACACCATCTTTATACGCAAGATAAGCGTTGATATATTGTTCGCCACTTACTTTTGCTTCCCAAATCTGTTTAATAAACTTTGTTTCATTGTTCATATAGATATTGCTATCCGAAAGGTTATAAATTACAGTTGCTCTATTTCTATATTGAAATAAGGTTCTCGAATAACTATTAAGTTGCGCTAATTGTTCTTCCGTTAAGTCGTATTGTATTGCTCTTGCCATACCAGTATCGACAGTGTATTGTTGCAATTCAGCGTCCGTATAGCAATATTTTAAGAACGTCTTCGCCAATTTAAGTTTATTAGGGTCTCTTTCTACTTTCGAGTGAATAAACGAATAGCAACGCAATGCGTCTTTCATAACGAAATCGTCATTTCCTTTATCGCTAGAATCCCATTTATTAGGCAAAGGCATCCAAGCAAAATTTCTATTCTCAGCCTTTGCGCCGTAATCGGATACAGAACGGTCGTATGCGCCAGAAAGTTTTGCTTCGTTTAACCACCAACTACCGTCTACTATCATACCAATCGGTTCGTTTCGCAAAGAACTGTAAAGGAACTGTTCTTGAGCATCTCTATGCGTAAACGTAGTCTTCGTACTATCGGAATAATAATATTTTTTATTAGACGTCATTTTCTTCAACAAGTTCAAAGCATAGTACCGACCACTTTGTTGTAATGCCAAATACCCAGTGTCTTCCGTAACTTTTTTCTCTTCAATTATGGGCGTCGTACCATTAAATCCTGTGATGACGCGTGCAGTCTTATTTCCCGTATTAAAGGTAAGGGGCAACTCTGCTTCTACTTTGGTCGAATACGCATTGAGTGCTGCCTCCAACACGTAATCCAAATAACCACAACTATCACGACCATTCCAAAT
>JAZRRB010000286.1:0-11595 GCA_045650385.1 Candidatus Scatosoma sp.
ACCGGGCGCAACGCCGAAGAAACCGTTTTCGGGGTTCGCTGCCCAAAGTCTGCCGTCTTCGCCTACGCGAATCCAAGCGATATCGTCGCCTACGCATTGTACTTCGTAGCCAGCGTCAAGGTATTGCTTGGGAGGAATCAACATTGCAAGGTTGGTCTTACCGCAAGCGGAAGGGAACGCAGCTGCAACGTATTTGATTTCCTTATCTTGGGGACGTTTTACGCCGAGGATAAGCATGTGTTCTGCCATCCAGCCTTCTTTTCTACCAAGGTTGGTAGCGATACGAAGTGCGAAGCACTTTTTACCCAAAAGTACGTTGCCGCCGTAAGCGGAGTTCACGGAGATAATCGTGTTATCTTCGGGGAAGTGCATGATATATCTCTTTTCGGGGTCTACGTTACATTTTGCGTGGAAGCCCTTAACGAAATCGCCGTCTGCGCCAAGTGCGTCGAGGCACATTTTGCCTACGCGCGTCATGATCATCATGTTGAGTACAACGTAGATGGAGTCGGTAATTTCAATACCGATTTTCGAGAAAGGCGAACCTACAACGCCCATCGAATAGGGAATAACGTACATCGTTCTGCCCTTATAAGCACCCTTTGCAATTTCATTTACCATTGCGTACGCTTCTTTGGGAGCCTTCCATTTAACGATGAAATGAGGAAGCGCGTCTGCTTCGTTTTCGCAGCAGATAAACGTTCTGTCTTCTACACGTGCAACGTCGTTTTCAGCCGTTCTGTGGTAGTAGCAACCGGGCAATTTTTCTTGGTTGAGTTTAACGATTTCGCCCGTAGCGCAAGCTTCTTCTCTCAAAGCGTCTCTTTGCGCATCGCTGCCGTCAATCCAAACTACTTTGTCAGGACAAGCAAACGCTTCGCAATCTTTTACGAATTGAAGAACTTTCTTATTGTTGGTCATAATATATCTCCTTCACTTGATATTTTTTTCTTCTTTTAGTTTCGGTGAATTATTGAAAATCTATCCGTTTTTTAGTAGAATTTTCCTTTTTTCACTGATTATCATTATACCATAAATTTCTTCGATTGTAAACAGTTTTTCAAAAGATTTTTCGAATAATTAAAAATTAATCGTTTTACAGGATTTTTGTGATTATATTTCATGTTTTTTTTCGAAAACGATACGCAAACTGTCTTTGCTATGGGATATTTTACGCGCAACAAATACAATGATAACAAACTCGCGGAAGAATTCGATTTGATTGTTTTAACAAGCAATGCGCTCGCCAACGAGGGTTTACCGCAAGGCTCGTTAGGCGTTTTAACCTATTCGTATACGGGCTTGCACCCCCTTTACGCAGAGTTCGCCCTCGCGGACGGGAGTAAAAAAGAAGAAAAAATCGATTTAGAGGGATTTCGAGTGCTGAATATTAAAAGCAAGGAAGATTTATCTATCGTTTACGGGTTCTTGCAACAGCGTGCGCGCAAAAAAGCCTGATTTTTCGCGCGCGATACTCGCCACGCACTTGACAAACGCTGTGAAATGGTTTATACTGATATATAATCGAAAAAATTCCCTTTTATGCTTGGCATTATCGGGAAAAGGAATTGTTACATGAGATTGGTTATCAAAGTGGGTACGTCCACCTTGGCGCACGCCACGGGCAAACTGAATATCAAACGCACCGAACAGCTTTGCAAGGTACTTAGCGATTTGAAAAACGCAGGACATGAAGTCGTCCTCGTTTCCTCGGGCGCTATCGGTATGGGCGTAGGCAAACTCGCCCTTTCTAAAAAACCGACGGATATCCCTACCAAACAGGCGGCTGCTGCCGTGGGACAATGCGAGCTGATGTATACATACGACCGCATTTTTACCGAATACAACCACACCGTCGCGCAAATTTTGCTTACGGGCAGCGATTTCCAAGCGGATGACAGACACGAGAATTTCAACAACACGATAAAACGTTTGTTAGAACTTGGCGCGCTTCCCATCATTAATGAAAACGATACCATCGCCACGGAAGAAATTAAAGTGGGCGATAACGATACCCTTTCGGCGCTCGTTGCCGTCAGCGTAAAGGCGGATTTGCTCGTTGTCCTTCCGGACGTGGACGGATTGTATTCGGCTGACCCGCATAAAGATAGCAACGCCTCTCTTATCCAAGAAGTTTACGGCATGCCCGATTGGGTGCTTACCCTCGGCGGCGGCGAAGGCAGCGCACTTGGTACGGGTGGCATGAAAACCAAACTCCACGCCGCGCAAATCGCCGCAACGGCAAATTGCGATACCGTGATAGCAAACGGCGAAAACCCCGAAACGCTTTACGAAATCGTAGAGGGAAAATCGGGAAAATATACCCGCTTTTTCAGCGCATAAAACGGAGTAAAGATTATGAAAACGACACAGGAAATTTTAATCGGCGCAAAAGCGGCGGCAAGAAAAGCGGCTACGCTGACAACGGAAAAGAAAAATTCCGTACTCATGCAAATGGCAAACGCGCTGGAAATGGGCACGAAAGAAATTCTTTCCGCCAACGAAATCGACCTTACAAACGCCAAAGGGGTACTCCCCGACGTCATGCTGGATAGATTGCGCTTGGACGAAAAGCGCATTGTCGGTATGGCAAACGGTATCCGTGAAGTGGCGGCGCTTCCCGACCCCGTCGGCAAGAAATTGGACGAACATATTTTGCCTAACGGATTATCTGTTACCAAAACGTCCGTACCCTTGGGCGTTATCGGTATTATCTACGAAAGCCGTCCCAACGTCACCTCGGACGCAGCCGCGCTTTGCTTTAAGAGCGGTAGCGTGTGCGTGCTTCGCGGGGGCAAAGACGCTTACCAATCCTCCGCGGCGATTATCAAAATTCTCCGCGCGGTATTAAAAGACAACGGCTTGGACGAAAACTTTATCAATATCGTTGAGGATACTTCCCGTCAAAGCGCAACCGAACTGATGACGGCGGTAGGCTACGTGGACGCGCTTATCCCTCGCGGCGGCGCAGGGCTTATCCGTTCCTGCGTGGAAAACGCAAAAGTCCCCTGCATCCAAACGGGTACGGGTATTTGCCACGTCTACGTGGATAGTAGCGCAAAAATCGATATGGCACTCAATATTATTTACAACGCAAAAACTTCCCGTCCTTCCGTTTGCAACGCCGAAGAGGTTTGCCTTGTACATAGCAGTATTGCAAGCGAGTTTTTGCCCTTACTTAAAAAACGTTTATGCCAAGAGCGAACGGCAAACGGTTTGCCTGCGGTAGAACTTCGCTGCGACGAAAGAGCGTATAGCGTTATCGGCGGCGTAAAAGCAGGCGACAACGATTTCGATACCGAGTTCTTGGATTATATCCTCGCGGTAAAAGTGGTAGACAGCGTAGACGAAGCGATTGCGCACATTGCCGACCACTCGACAGGGCACAGCGATTGTATTGTGACGGAAACGGCAGAAAACGCGGAAAAATTTGCCCTTTGCGTGGACAGCGCGGCGGTGTACGTCAACGCCTCCACCCGTTTCACCGACGGCGGCGAGTTCGGCAAAGGCTGTGAAATCGGTATTTCCACCCAAAAACTGCACGCAAGAGGCCCTATGGGTTTGGAAGAGCTTTGTTCGTATAAATACATCGTCAAGGGCAACGGACAAATTCGATAAAAGGAGAATTTATTATGGCAAAATACATACTTGGCTTTATCGGTTGCGGTAATATGGGCGGCGCGCTTGTAAAAGCGGCGGCAAAATCTATCGGCGGTAAGAATATCGCCGTGTGCGATTACGATAACAAAAAAGCGGAAAAATTCGCAGGCGAACTCGGCGTTACCGCACTTTCGGCTGACGAGCTTGCGGCGAATAGCAAATTTGTCGTGCTTGGCGTAAAACCGCAAAATATGCAAGAAACGCTTGCGCCTATTTCGGGCGTTTTGGCGGAAAATAAAGACGTCGTACTTATCACCATGGCGGCAGGACTTTCCATTGCCGCTATACAATCGTACGCAGGGAAAAATATCCCCACCGTACGCATTATGCCCAACACCCCTGCCTCTCTTGGCGAGGGCATGATTTTGTACACGGTTTCGGGCGTAAGCGAAGCGGACGAAAAGACGTTTTTAGAGTGCTTTGCAAAGGCAGGCAAAATCGATAAAATTCCCGAAGACAAAATCGACGCGGCAAGCGCCCTTTCCGGTTGCGGACCTGCGTTTGTCTATGCGTTTGCCGAGGCACTTGCCGACGGCGCGGTAGAGTGCGGCGTGCCCCGTGACAAAGCGGCGTTATACGCGGCGCAAACGTTGAAAGGCGCGGCGGAAATGCTGCTTACCTTCGGTCACCCCGGCGATTTGAAAGACGCGGTATGTTCCCCCGGCGGCACGACGATTGCAGGTATTCACGCACTCGAAAGCGGCTCTTTTAGAGGCGCAACGATGGACGCTGTGATGGCGGCGTATAAACGCACGTTGGAACTTAAAAAATAATCTAAGTATATAAAAACGGGGGTTGCATAAAAGCACCCACCGTTTTTGTTTTACAGTTTTATCCCGAAAAAATCGGGTTTGGTATTTAGTTCTTCTAATAAGCAATCGGCAACGAATTGTCTTCTTTCGAGTACCGACGGCTTTTTGAAGATATGTTTACGCTTGAACGCTTTGTACTGTTTAGGGAAACGCATTTTCAAGGACGGGAAAGAATATTCGCCCTTTACCGAAACCACGATATTGATTTCGCTTCCGCCTGATACTTCTCGCCAATCGAGAAAATCTTTCCCCTTTTGGAAACGGCATATATATACGCAACTACTATCGCCGCCCTTTTGGTAAAAGTATTCAAAGGAAAACCCCTTTTCCAAAATCGGCGCGGTAAGTCCTTTTATATGTTCCGCAGAAACAACTTCGTTCATCGCGTACCTACCCTATTGTTTTTATATTGTGACTCTTTTTCCGCAAGCAAGAAAAAACGCAAGTTCAACGCTGGATATCGCCGCGGTTTCTTCGTTTACTCTAATATAGCTTTGATACGGCGAATACCACTCGCACAGCTTTGTTCTTTTTGAATCTTGAACTTACCAAGCTTGCCCGTGCTTTCCACGTGCGGACCGCCGCAAATTTCTTTGGAGAAATCGCCAATCGTATACGTTTTTACTCTTTCACCGTACTTGCTTTCAAAAAGTCCCGTAAAGCCTTCCGCTTTCGCTTCTTCCAAAGTGAGTTCCTTCATTACAACAGGGATATCTTTGGCGATAACCTCGTTTATCATATCCTCTACCGCCTTGATTTCTTCCGCAGTCATGGGACGAGGGAAGTTAAAGTCGAAACGAAGTCTTTCTTCGGTGATATTCGAACCCTTTTGGTTGACGTCAGGCGAGCATACTTTTTTGAGCGCCGCGTGCAAAAGGTGCGTTGCGGTATGGAGCGCCGTCGTCGCTTCTTTATGATCGGCAAGCCCACACGCAAATTTGCCTTCGCTACCAGCTTTACTCTTATTTTGGTGTTCTTCAAACGCCGCGTGATATCCGTCTACGTCTACGGTGTAACCGCGTTCTTGCGCCATTTCTTTCGTGATTTCCACAGGGAACCCGTACGTATCGTAGAGGTGGAAGGCTTGTTTGCCGTTAATCGCCTTTTCAGGCACGTACGCAGGGTCTTTTTGCGACATAAACGCGTTCTTACGTTCGATACCGCTCAAACATTTTTCAAATTCTTTCAAGCCTTGTTGCAAGGTCTTGGTGAATTTCGTTTCTTCCTTATTGAGTTCTTCCGCAATCTTGTCGCGGTTGATATTCAGTTCGGGATATACCTCTTTATAGTATTCGATAAACGCTTCGGAAATTTTGGCAAGGCTGCCTTCGGGAAGCTCGATTTTACGCCCGAAACGCACCGCGCGTCTGATGATGCGGCGCAAAATATATCCTTGGTCGGTGTTGGAAGGCACGATGCCCTTTTCGTCGCCGAGCATAAACGTCGCCGTACGCGTGTGATCGAGCAAAACGCGGAACGCTTTCGTCGTTTCTTCGTCGTCGCCGTAGTTCTTACCCGTCAATTCCGCAATCTTTGCAATCGCGCCCTCGAAGATATCCGTTTCGTATACGCTCGATTTGCCGTTCAAGACGCAAAGCGCACGCTCTAAACCCATACCCGTATCTACGTTCTTTTGTGAAAGTTCGATATACGAGCCGTCCGCTTGTTTATTAAAGCGCATGAATACGTCGTTCCAAATTTCCAAAAACGCGCCGCAGTTACAATCGGGATTGCAAGTAGGCGAGCACTTGGGTTTTCTAATAACGAACATTTCCGTATCCGTACCGCAAGGGCCGGTCAAACCGGCAGGCCCCCACCAGTTGTTTTCGCGGGGCATGAAATAGATGTTTTCTTTTTTAATGCCTGCTTTTTCCCAAAGCGCCGCCGCCTCCGTATCGCGAGGCAACGTTTCGTCGCCGCCAAACACCGTTACGGCAAGCTTGTCCGAGGGAATCCCTAAATACTTCTCCCCTGTCAAAAATTCGTAGCTCCAAGGAATCATTTCTTCCTTGAAATAATCCCCAAGCGACCAGTTGCCGAGCATTTCGAAGAAGGTACAATGGCGTTCGTCGCCAACGTCCTCGATATCCCCCGTACGCACGCATTTTTGCACGTCGGTAAGACGGTTGCCCGCGGGGTGCTTTTCCCCTAAAAGATAGGGCACAAGCGGATGCATACCCGCCGTCGTAAAAAGTACCGTGGGATCGTTTTCGGGAATCAAAGAAGCCGAGGGAATTACTTTATGTCCGCGGTCTTTGAAGAAGTTCAAATACATTTCACGCAAAGATTGTCCTGTATACGTTTTCATGGTTTTTACCTGTCCAATTATTTTTCTCTTACATTATATATTTAGGCGCGTTTTTTGTCAAGCGTTCGAGGTTAGTTTTTAATCAGCTCATAACCCGTTTTGCTATCTTTCACCGCATAACCCATTTCCGCGAGTTTAGCACGAAGCTCATCGCTCTTCGCCCAGTCTTTATTCGTTCTCGCCGCAAAGCGTTCTTCCGCCACCGCTTTCACTTCCGCAGGGATATCCTCTGCGTTTTGTGCCTCATACCAAGCCACGTATTCACTTGCGTTCTTTTGGAATAACCCCAAAAGCGAGTACGTTTTACGGATTTGTACGGACATAGCAAGTGCCGTGAAATAACTACCCGATTTTCCGTCGGAAAGCAATTTTTTCATTTCCTTGAAATAGCCAAAAAGGTTGGAAAGGGCAAGCGCGGTATTGAAATCGTCGTTCATGCAAGTATTGAACTCGTCGTCGATTTTTTGCGCGCTCTCCGCCGCGGCAATCGCTCCGTCCGTGTCAATGGTGAGCTCCATACCCTTTAACTTAAACGCCACTTTATCTACCACGTTTAAGGTAGCATAAAATTCGTAGAGGTGTTTTTCCGCGTCGGGGAAGAGTTCGTCCGTGACATTGATATCGTTGCGGTAGTTCGTTTGCAACAGCGCGAATTTCACCGCCTCGTCCGAGTATTTTTCCAAAAGCTTGTTCAAAAGCAAGCTATTGCCCAGCGATTTACTCATCTTTTGTCCGTTGACTTTGATAAGACCGTTATGCGTCCAATATTTAACGAATTGTTTGCCCGTGAGCGCTTCCGTTTGCGCAATTTCGTTTTCGTGGTGAGGGAAAATCAAATCCCTGCCGCCGCCGTGGATATCGATTTGTTCGCCAAACGCCGCGCGGTTCATCGCCGAACACTCGATATGCCAACCCGGTCTACCCTTGCCCCAAGGGGATTCCCAGAAAATTTCCCCTTCTTTCGCGCTCTTCCAAAGGGCGAAGTCGTAGGCGTATTTCTTTTCGTCGTCGTTATCCACGCGCACGCCGTCAAGCGCGTCTTCCACGTTGCGGTTGGAAAGTTTGCCATAGCCAGGGAACGAGGCAACGTCGAAATACACGTCGCCGTTTTTCGTGGGATACGCATGCCCTTTTGCAATCAGCGTGGAAACGAAATCGATGATGTTTTCGATATTTTCCGTGGCTTTGAGCCATACGTCGGGATCGTCTACGTTGAATTTTGCCATAATTTTATTGATATTTTCAATCATGTTTGCCGCGTATTCGTCCGCAGGAATCCCCGTTTCGTGCGATTTTGCGATAATTTTATCGTCCACGTCCGTGTAGTTTCTCGCATACGTCACGTCATAGCCAGACTTCACCAAAAATTTACGCATGATATCGTAAATGAGCGCTTGATATCCGTGTCCGATATGCGCTTCGCCTGATACCGTGATACCGCACGCGTACATCTTTACCTTGCCCTCTTCCAAAGGGATAAATTCTTCTTTTCTCTTGGTCAACGAATTATAAATTTTCATCTTTCTTATCTCCCGTCGTTTTCTTTCCGCTTCTTTCTGCCTCGGCAATCCGTGCCGCTTCTTTCGCCTCTTCTTCTCTTCGTGCCCACTCTTCCGCGTTGAGTTCCGCATTGAGCGCCGCCACCGCGATAACGCCCGATTTTGTCGTATCTTCTTCCTCCGGTTTACGGATACGCACGATACGCCCTGGCACACCGACAACAGTGGCGTACGGGGGTACTTCTTTTAAGACTACCGCACCCGCGCCGATTTTCGCGCCCTTGCCCACGGTAAATCCGCCTAAAACTTTCGCCCCTGCCGACAGGGTTACGTTTTCCATAATCGTAGGATGCCGTTTGCCGCGTTCCTTGCCCGTACCGCCAAGCGTTACGCCTTGATATATCACCGTTCCCTTATGCACTTCCGCCGTTTCACCGATGACAACCCCACTACCGTGGTCGATAAACACGCCGCCTTCGATTTTTGCCGCAGGGTGAATTTCTATCCCCGTAAAAAAGCGCGCCGTTTGGCTGATAATACGCGCCAATAATTTTAATTTGATTTTATGAAAGAAATGCGCTACTCTGTGCCAAGATAACGCGTGCACGCCCGAATAGGTGAGCAAAATCTCAAACCAATTTCGCGCGGCAGGATCGTTCTCTTTTGCCGCTCTAATGTCCGCGCGCAAATTTTTGAACCACATAATTTCCCCTCCTTTTTTGTTATGGAAAATAAAAAAACCTTTACATTACGTAGTAACCCATACTACATAATATAAAGGCGGTTTGATACGCTGTTCCACTTTATTTTAGGAAATTTGAAAATTTCCCCTCGTGTCGCCCGATAACGGGGGCTGCCGCGGAGTGTTACTCCGTCCTCAAACGCGGAAACGCACTTCCCTTTCCCCTTTCTTGCGGCAAAACGCTTTCAGCCTACGGCGTTTTTCTCTGTTTTGCAAGCGGTATGTTAAGGTACTCTTTTCCCACTCGGTTATTCAGTTTTTTTCATTATAGCATAGCCAAAGAGCAAAAAGCAACTTTTTTAACGGCATTTTCTTTGTTTTTTTGCTATCCTATTTATTTTATAAATAAATTGCTTACTTTGTATTCCGCAAGCGCCGCGTCTATCATCGGACGGGCGAATACCTTGTTTTCGAGCAAGTACGAGATAACCACGTCTCTTTCTACGGCAAAATCAAAATCATAACCGTTGATTTCCATAAGCGATTTGGTATCTTCAATGGAAAGGTGCCCAATCAATGCGAGTGAGAAAATCGTATTTTTCGTCGGGGCAAACTTGCCTTTGCAAATCGTTTCCCAAATTTCCTCATCGATAGCAAGCTCCTTTTGCGCTTCCTCTACCGACAATTTATTTCTTTCCATAATTTCCGTCAAAACCTTTTTCGGGGAAACTTTGGCAAATTTGTTCTTGATACGTCTAAAAAATCCGATAGGACGGAAAGAGAAAGAAAAACCTTTATCTACAATACGTTTTTTCAGTTCTTGTAAAAGACTTTCTTTTTGTTCTTGCAACGCAAGGCGCATGTTGCTTGAAGGCAAGGTATAAGAATACGTCCTGCCAAAATCGTCCATTTTCGTCGCCTGCATCATGGGCATACGGTAGCCGGGCAATATGCAAAGTTTATCGTAATTTGCGTATTTTTCACAAAAATATCCGTCTAAATCCACCAAAAAATCGTACATGACCGCGCCTCCGCTTTTCATTGATTTTATTATAGCACACCTTTTTATAAAAGGCAACCGTTTTTGGCGTTCACCCTCTCTTTCCCGTAGAAAAAAGTTGTGATATCCCTATGAAAAATGATAAATCTTCCCTACTTTTGTTATGAAAAAAATGTGATTTTGTTATTTTTAATAAAAATTATGCGCTTTTTCGAGCTTATTCGCTTGCTTTTTTGTGTTTTTTGTGTTAACTTTATTATGCTTAATGAAAAGCAACGTAAGGAGAGATTGTATGAAAAAAGACCGTATTGCACAAATTGCCGCATTGATTGATAAACGCGGTAAACTCACCTTAAAACAACTCGAAGAATTCTTCCCCAGCGCCTCACAAATGACGCTTCGAAGAGATTTGCTCCTTTTAGAGCAAGAAGGCAAAGTCATCCGTATCCGCGGCGGCGCGATGTCGGTGAAAGACGTACAAAAAAATTCGGGCGTACCCTATACGCAAAAGAGTACGATTCACACCGACGAAAAAATCCAAATTGCGCAAAAAGCGGTGGCGCTTATCGAACCGGGCTCGTCCTTCTTCCTCGACGCAGGCACAACCGCGCTGTATCTTGCCAAAGAACTCCCCGATATGCCCTGCAACGTATTTACGAACGGACTTGCCGTCGCTACCGAGCTTTCCAAAAAGAAGAACGTGAATATCAATCTTCTTGGCGGACCGCTGTTGAAAGACAACCTTTCGACGACGTCCTCGCTCGCTTCGGTGTACTTTGAGGACACAAATTTCCAACTCGCGGTGATTTCCGCAGCGGCGTTCACGCCCGAAAGCGGATTCTCTTGCGAATCGCAACCGGAAGCGGATTTATTTAAGACGATTCGTAAAAAGGTAAAATCGACGTACATGATGCTGGACAGCTCGAAAATCGGCAAAGTAAAACCGTACACGTTCGCACGGATTGAGGATTTGAACGTCCTCATCACCGACGACGCTTTCCCCGAAGAATTAAAAGCGGAAATTGAGAAGAAGAATATTGTTGTGTTGTAAAGTAGTATATTTCACAAAAAAGTATCACACCCGAAGGCGTTTGCCTTCGGGTGTGTTTTTATGTATTATCCAATCAAACTATTTAATTGTGCTTCATCGGGTAATTGCACCGTTTCTTTCTTAAACGTAACAACCAGCGTGTCTTCATATACTTCGCCTTCCTCTTCGTCACGAGACACTCCTTTTATAGAATACAAAGCCCCATTTATAAACGTATATTCCAATCTTTCTTTTGTATTTCTTGCTTTTCCGTTACCGCCATCGTCCAAGCGGTAATTAACCTCTTGAAAATATACGCCCTTTGCTTCGTCAAAAGCAAATTCCGTCATGCTTTGTTCAAAAACGCTGTCGCCCATATCCCCCGCACCAGGAACGTTCAAAATTTTGCGCAATCCAGCTTCCCAACAAAAATCATGCACAATCCTTTCTTCGTCTATCGTATCCACCGTATAAGAAACTTCTTCCCAACCTTCTACCTCTTCCTCGCCGTCTTCTATATATTTTTCATATACATAAACTTTGCCGTTTCTCTCCACTTCGTAATAAAACTCTTTGCCGATATACTCGCCCGCGCCTTCATATT
>JAZRRB010000287.1:0-4646 GCA_045650385.1 Candidatus Scatosoma sp.
GCAAACGCCTACGGCCACGGCGCGGAAGAAGTGGTAAACGCGTTGTCGGGGATAGCCGACGTTTTTGCCGTGTCTTTGCTTTGCGAGGCGATGTCGATTCGGGTGGCGGCTTGCGGAAAAGACGTACTTATCTTATCACCACCCACGTCGGAAATGGACGTAATAACGGCGGCGAAAAACGGGTTTATCCTGACCGTGGGGGATTTTGAAACGGCAAGGCGTTTGATAGATTTATCGATTTCCCAAGCATTGCCGATTCGGGTACATTTGAAAGCGAATACGGGTATGAACCGTTACGGCATGGACGAAGCGGAATTGAAAAATGCTTGCGAGCTTTTATCTATGCAAAAGAGTGTTCGTGTAGAAGGGCTATATTCTCATTTATACGATTATTCCTTAAAAACAGCGCAAAAGCAACGCTCTTTGTTTTTACAAATGCGAAATATTGTTACCGCTTATTTTCCACGGATTACCTGTCATTTAAGCGCGACGTACGGCGCGATGTTGGGCGAGGAATTTGCGTTTGATATGACGAGGATAGGAATCGGTTTATACGGTTATATTCCGGATGGTGCGCAAGATATTTCCGCGGCGGTAGAAAAACTGTCTTTGCAAAAAGCGATGTCCGTTTGGGCGGAAGTTTCCGCGACGGGAAAGTATATAAACGGCGGTATCGGCTACGGAAAAGCGAGTGCAAAAAAAGGCGCGCCGTTGACGGTGCTACGCGTTGGGTATGCGGACGGGTTTTTAAGAAGAAGGGATAACGGCGTTTGCGGCTGTGAAAATAATGCCAACAATCTTTGTATGGACGCTTGTGTGCGGATAGAAAAAAAGGAAAAGGGGTTATGGTTGCCCGTGTTGACGGACGCCGCGCAAACGGCGGCGCTTACGGAAACGATTTCTTACGAGGTGCTTTGTGCGGCTACGCGTCGCGCGGAAATGGTGTATGACGATGTTACGTTTTGCAGAAGATGACCAAATAAAAAGCGTGGAAGAGAAAAAAAGAGAACTTCGCATGCGCATGAAACAGCGACGGGGAAATAATGAAAATCGGGACGTGAAAGAAACGTTGCTCGTGCAAAACGTATTCCTTGCGCTGGAAAAATGGCAAAAGGACGGGGACGGAAAAAACGTGTTTTGTTATTTGTCCTATTCCTCGGAAGCGTCGACGGATTTGCTGATTGAAAAATTGATAGAGCAAGGTTATAACGTATTTTGCCCACGGGTAGAGGGCAAGGACATGCAAGTGGTGGCGTACGGCGAGGATTTCACGATTTCGCCCTTGCGTATTCGAGAACCGATTGGCGAGCCGTTTGAGGGGGAAATTCATTATGCAATCGTACCTTTTTTGGCGGTGGATAAGCAGGGGAATCGGCTTGGCTACGGCGGCGGATATTACGATCGGTATTTTGAAAAAAATCCTACGGTAAAAAGGATTGCGTACGGCTTTGATTTTCAAATTCAGCCTCAAATCCCCACGCAAGAAACGGATAAAAAAATGAACTGCATTGTGACGAATAAACAAGTGCTGTTCATAGAAGAATAAAACAAAAGAAACGGAGAAAAAAGATGTCGGAAGTAAAAAAGAAATTCAAAAAAATCGGTAGACAAATTTGGGAATTATTCAAAGGCTCTATTGCAGGCGGATTGATGTTTGCTTGCGCCGGGGCAATGCTTGTAATTTTCACATTGAAAGGCGAAATGACGGAATTGCAATGGAACGGTGGTAAAATTGCTTGGACGGTGGTTTGTATCGTCGCGGCAGCCGCGTATGCAGGGCTTATGTCCTATATGAACGGCGGTAGCGCGTATGAAATGCTCGTTACGGGCAACATGAAACGTATGTCGGGAAGTGTTGTCGACGGCGGTTATAAAATTTCCAGATATATAGAAGAGAAAGAATATCGCGTATGGAAAGGTTTTGCGATGGGCGGATTCATGGCGATTGTTCCACTTGTTGGCGGCCTTATTTTCGGGGCTTGTCAATCGAAAATCGATACCATGCTTGCAGAAATGGCTTTGGACGTCAATTCGACGAGTCCGTTTGGCGCAGGCTTTGGCATTATGATGATTGCCATAATCTTTCTTTCCGGCTGGTCGATTTTGCCCTTCTTTATCTCGAATTATGAGATTATCGCGGCAGGCGGCGTTGGGATTAGTTATTTTTATAGTTGTTTCTTCGCGTTGATTCCGGTTGTCGCTACGGGTGTGATGTATATTGCCGGTGCGTACGGAAAACGCGCGAAAACGATTCGTCAACAACAAATTGCCGATAGAGAAGCGGAAATGGAGGCAAACCGTGAAAAGAGGATTAATTACGGCGGCTTGCCTGGCACGAAGCCGAAAAAACGTAGATAAGCGGAGTGAACGATGAGGGTTATCGGCGGTATATACAAAAGCAGAGTTTTGGCGGAGTTTCCAGGCATGGACGTTCGCCCTACTTCGGATAGAGCCAAGGAAGCGCTGTTTAATATTCTTGCGCTTTCTATGCGCGGTGCGCGCGTATTAGATTTGTTTGCAGGCAGCGGTTCTTTGGGGATAGAGGCAATTTCCCGCGGCGCAGACGAGGTGGTTTTTAACGACGTGGCAAAGGAAAGCGTGGCGATTATTAAAAAGAATTTGCAAACGTTAAAAATTCCTTTATCTGGACAAGCCAAAGTGTATAATTACGATTATTCCACTTGCTTGGACGTTATACAAGGGCAATTCGATTTTATATTTGTCGATCCGCCGTATAGGCTGGAAATAGGTAAACTTGCGCTTCAAAAGATTGCCCAAAAAGGACTGCTTTCGGCAAACGGAATCGTTATATACGAAAGGGATATCCCGTTTGCAGGCGAAATAGACGGCTTGGAAAAATACGACGAACGTAAGTATGGAAAGGCATATTTGACGTTTTTCCGTAAAACGCGAGAGGAATAAAGATGGAAAATAAGAAAAAATGCGTATTTGCAGGGACGTTCGATCCGCCGACGCTTGGGCATAAAGCAACGGTGGAGGATTGTTTGAAGCTCTTCGACGAAGTGGTTATCGCTCTGCTTGTCAATCCGCAAAAAAAGCCGTATTTCACGGTAGAAGAACGCATAGAAATGTGGAAATTGATGTTTCCTAAAAACGAGCGTATCCGTATTATCACGTTTGAGGGTACGGTGACGGAACTGTTGAAAAAGGAAAACACGCCCTTTTACGTGCGTGGAATTCGCAACGGCGTAGACCTCGATTTCGAGAACACGAATTATTACGCGAGTAAAAAGTTGGACGAAGATTTCGTGGCGATATATTTGCCTTGTCGGCAAGAGCTTTTGCACGTCAGCTCGTCCATGGTGCGCAACAGTTTGCGTTTTTCCACGCCGATTGAAGAATACGTAACGGAAGAAGTGGAAGAATATGTTAAACGAGTGAAAAAATCAACCAAAGAGAATTAAGGAGAAAAGGTTATGTTGGAAAGGCAGTATTTTATTCCCGAACCGGAAGAATTCATAGCAGAAGCGCCCATGACGGCGACACACAAACAAATAAAAAAGGAACGCGACGAAGAAATTCGCGCGGTCATCTCGGGCAAGAGTGATAAAATGCTCATTATCGTCGGACCTTGTTCCGCGCACGAGCCTGCGCCTACGCTCGAATATATTTCGCGCCTTGGCAAGCTCAATGAAAAAGTCAAAGAAAAATTAGTCATTGTTCCGCGTGTGTACACAAATAAACCGCGTACGAAAGGCGTAGGATATAAAGGGATGTTTTTGCAACCTGATCCCGAGGGGGCGGCGGATATCGCAAGAGGTATTAGAAGTATCCGCGCGTTACATCTTGCGGCGATTAACGAATCGGGTTTGACGTCGGCGGATGAAATGTTGTATCCCGAAAATACGCCGTACGTAGAAGATTTGCTTTCCTATCACGCGGTAGGGGCGAGAAGTGTGGAAGATCAGCTTCATAGACAGGTGGCAAGCGGTATCGATTGCCCCGTTGGGTTGAAAAATCCTATGAGCGGTAATATTATCGCGCTTGTCAATTCTATTTTTGCGGCGCAAAGTCCACAAATTTTCAAATACCGTAATTATCAGGTAAGCTCTTCGGGTAACCCGTACGCGCACGCTATTTTACGTGGTGGTGTAGACGGTTCGGGTTCGGATGTGCCTAATTTCCACTACGAAACGGTAATGCAGCTTGCACAAATGTACGACGGCTTGCAAAATCCTGCCATCGTTATCGATTGCAACCACTCCAATTCGGGCAAAAAATACAGTCAACAAATCCGTATCGCGGAAGAGGTTATGCAAAACCGTCGCTTTGATGCGGATTTCAAGAAGATTGTCAAAGGTTTCATGATAGAAAGCTTCTTGGTGGAAGGCGCGCAAAAACACGACGAAGTGTTCGGAAAATCCATTACCGATCCCTGCCTTGGTTGGGAGGATACGGAAAGATTGCTCTTGGATTTGGCGGAACAGGTATAAGATTTACAAACGGAGAAGAGGTTTATGAAGATAGCATTTTTAGGGCCGGAAGGCAGTTATTCGCATTTGGCGGCGCAATCGTTTCTTGCTACCGAATCGACGGGGGAATATAAAGTGAACGATTGGGACGAGTGTATTCCTTTTAGAAATTTCCCCGAAGTATTTTCGGCGGTATCTGCAGGGAAGTCGGAG
>JAZRRB010000288.1:0-3184 GCA_045650385.1 Candidatus Scatosoma sp.
GCTGTCCAAAGATTTCAATCCAATTCTGTCTGTGGAAACTAGACAGAAGACGACTATTGCAGATGCAATCCGTCTGGGTAAGGAACGTGATGTAGAGAAATCTGGTATTTATACTTTTATTGATGTTAACGGTGTACAGACTTACTGGGGGCCGATTACCATCAATAAGGAAAAGTATTTCTTATTCATTGTAGATAATGAAGATAATTATTCTGCAGGGGAGATTACGAAACTGGCAGAAATTGTCGAATTGGCAAACAAAATCGACGCCGTTATCGGTTGTTCGTTTATGGGGCTTTCGGCAGTACCGCAAGAGAGCGAACGTTTCCTTGGTATGCAAGGCATGCATGGACACTACGCGTCGAGTATGTCGCAAAACGAAGCCGACCTTATCTTGGCGGTGGGCGTACGTTTCTCGGATAGAGCAACGGGCAACGTTTCCAAGTTTGCAAAACAAAGCAAGATTATTCAGCTCGATCCCGATCAAGCGGAAGTAAACAAAAACGTCCGCGTGGATTTAGGGCTTGTGGGCGACGTATACGATTCCTTCCATAGAATTGCGGAAAAGTGCGCGGCAAAGAGCAGTCCTGAGTGGATTGACAGAGTACGTCAACTCAAAGCGGAAGAACAAGCTTTTGAAGAGGAAATTGCGGCGGCGAACACCGCACCGATTACGCCTAAAAAGGTGTTTGATATCATTAACGAGTGCAAGCCTGCAAACACGATTATCACGACGGACGTTGGGCAACACCAAATGTGGACGGCGCAATACGTAACGTTTGATAAGCCTCGTCGCTTTGTATCTAGCGGCGGTTTGGGAACGATGGGCTTTGGCTTAGGCGCGGCAATGGGCGCGTACGTAGCGACGAAAGACCCCACGATACTCATCACGGGCGACGGTAGCTTTGGTATGAACCTCAACGAATTGGCTACGGCTGTCACCTATAAAATCCCCGTGGTTATCGTGCTTTTGAATAACGGCGTACTTGGTATGGTAAGACAATGGCAAACGTTGTTCTTCGGCAAGCGTTATTCCAACACGGTGCTTGAAAGAAAGACGGATTTCGTGAAATTGGCGCAAGCGTTCGGCGCGGACGGCTACTTAGCGGAAACGCCTGTGGAATTCAAGAAAGCGTTTGAAAAAGCGATTGCTTCGGGCAAACCCACGGTGATTGACGTACGTATTGATAAGGACGAACTCGTTCTTCCCATGTTGCCCCCTGGCGGTGCAATCAGCGACATTATCACGAAAGTGAAAGCTTGATAAGGAGAAAGGTTATGGAAAACAACAAATTTGTGATTGCTGTATACGTAGATAACCAAGCGGGTGTATTGACGCGCGTTACGGGTATGTTCACCCGCCGCGGTTTCAATATCGACGCCCTCACGGTGGGGGAAACGGAACGTCCCGAATATTCCCGTATCACCATTTGCATGAGCGGGGATAAATACGTACAAGAACAACTTATCAACCAACTCAAAAAATTGCTCGTTGTTAAGAAAGTAGAAGTGCTTTCGGATGAGCCTATCAAAAGAGAACTCATGCTTATCAAGGTACAAAACGACGTACAAAACAGAACAGACATCATGACAGCGGTAGACGTGTTCCGTGCGAGCGTTATCGATTATTCGACGGAAGGCATGTGTATCGAGGTTACGGGCAATCCGTCCAAGATAGACGCTTTTGTAAAGCTTATGCAACCTTTCGGCATTTTGGAAATGTGCCGTACGGGTATCGTAGCTCTTGATAGAGGTACGTCCACGTTATTCAACAAATAAAAAAATAAAAAATAAACATAAAAAAGGAAAGGGAAATTATTATGGCAAACAGAATTTTTTATCAACAAGATTGTGATTTGAACAAGCTCAGCGGCAAGACGGTAGCAATCATCGGTTACGGTTCGCAAGGCCACGCACACGCACTCAACCTCAAAGATTCGGGTGTGGACGTAGTGGTTGGTCTTTACAAAGGCAGCAAGAGCTGGGCAAAAGCGGAAAAACAAGGCTTGAAAGTTATGACGGCGGCGGACGCGGCAAAAGCGGCTGACCTTATCATGATTTTGATTAACGACGAAAAGCAAGCGAAGCTTTACAAAGAAAGCATCGAACCCAACCTCACGGAAGGCAAGACGCTTGCGTTTGCGCACGGCTTCAATATTCACTTCGGCTGCATCAAACCCCCGAAGGACGTAAACGTTATCATGGTAGCGCCCAAGGGCCCTGGTCATACCGTTCGTAGCGAATACCAAGTAGGCAAAGGCGTGCCTTGCCTTATCGCAGTAGAACAAGACGCAACGGGCGACGCGCTTGAAATCGGTTTGGCTTATGCACTCGGTATCGGCGGCGCAAGAGCAGGCGTTTTGGAAACCAACTTCCGTACGGAAACGGAAACCGACCTCTTCGGTGAACAAGCGGTACTTTGCGGCGGTGTTTGCGCACTTATGCAAGCAGGCTTTGAAACGCTTGTAGAAGCTGGTTACGATCCTAGAAACGCATACTTCGAATGTATCCACGAAATGAAACTTATCGTAGACCTTATCTATCAAAGCGGTTTCGAAGGCATGAGATATTCCATCTCCAACACGGCGGAATACGGCGACTATATCACCGGACCGAAGATTATCACGGAAGAAACGAAGAAAGCAATGAAGAAAGTTTTGAAAGATATTCAAGACGGTACGTTCGCAAAAGACTTCTTGCTTGATATGTCCGATGCTGGTAGCCAAGTACACTTCAACGCAATGAGAAAGATTGCAGCGGAACACCCTGCAGAAGTTGTTGGTAAGGATATCCGTAAGCTTTACAGCTGGGCTGACGAAGAAAAGTTTATCAATAACTAATTGTTTGCGATAAAGCCTTATTATTGAATACGAATAAACAAATAAAATACGTTTCGCTCCACCAAAATTTGGTGGGGCGACGTGTGGTTTTTATAAGGGCGTGAAAAACGCCAAAAAAAGGAAAGAATTATGATTAAAGATACGATAGTAGATGGATTTCATAACGCACCGCATAGATCTTTGTATCACGCGCTTGGGCTTACGGACGAGGAACAATCCCGTCCGCTTATCGGTGTAGTATGCTCTTATAACGAAATCGTCCCTGGACACATCAACTTGGATAAAATCGCCCAAGCGGTAAAAATGGGCGTAGCCATGGCAGGCGGTACGCCGATTATGTTCCC
>JAZRRB010000289.1:0-12642 GCA_045650385.1 Candidatus Scatosoma sp.
ATGGCGAGTGTTTTCTTAAACTCCTCTGTTAATTCAGGACTTGTTTCTTTTTTAGCCATTTCCTTTTCTCCTGTTATAATCGCTTAAATGTCAAGGTCGGTGACGAGATTTGCATTCTCTTCGATAAACTTTCTTCTAAGTTCGGGGTTTTCGCCCATGAGCATAGAGAACATTTGGTCCGCCTCCGCCGCGTCCTTCATGGTCACGCGGATAAGCGTTCTCGTTGCAGGGTTCATGGTCGTATCCCAAAGCTGTTCGGTGCTCATTTCACCAAGGCCTTTATAGCGTTGGTATTCCACTTTCCCAGGCGCGTTCTTATCGTATTCCAGCTTTTCTTCTTCGGAATACAGATAATCGACGTTCCCTTTGTAGGTTGCCTTGTAAAGGGGCGGTTTTGCCGCGTATACGTGGCCGTGTTCGATAAGCGGACGCATATAACGGAACAAGAACGTATACAGCAAAATACGGATATGCGCACCGTCGACGTCTGCATCGGTCATGGAGATAATTCTGTCATATCTAAGCTTGCTTTCGTCGAAATCGTCCAAAATACCGCAACCAAACGCCGTAATCATCGCCTTAATTTCTTCGTTTTCCAAAACGCGGTTGAGGCGCACTTTTTCTACGTTCAAAATTTTACCGCGAAGGGGCAAAATCGCTTGGAAACGTCTATCGCGCCCTTGCTTTGCCGTACCGCCTGCCGAGTCTCCCTCAACAAGGTAAATTTCGCAAAGTTCGCTTCTTCTGTCCGAACAATCGGCAAGTTTGCCAGGCAACGCAAATCCGTCAAGCGCACCCTTTCTACGCGTATTTTCACGGGCAAGACGCGCCGCTTCACGCGCTTTTTGCGCCGTCACGCAGCGCATAACCAATTCTTTGGCAATGGAAGGATTTTCTTCCAAGTACGTCGACATATGCTCGGTCACGCATTTATTTACGAAAACGCGGATAAAGCTGTTGTTCAGCTTGTCTTTCGTCTGCGATTCGAATTGTGCGTTGACGAGTTTCACGGACACAACCGCCGTAATGCCTTCCATGACGTCTTCATTGGTCAATTTATCGCTATCTTTCAAGATATTATGCTTTTTACCCACGTCGTTAAACACTTTGGTAAGCGCCATTTTAAGCCCTGCCACGTGCGTACCGCCGTCAATCGTGTTGATATTGTTCGCGTAGCTGTAAATAACTTCGCTAAACGATTCGTTATACTGAATCGCCACTTCGCAAACGGTATCCCCGTCCTGTTCCTCAAAATATAAAGGCGCAGGGAAAAGCAGTTCTTCACGGCTCTTGTTCAGTTCCTCGACAAACGAACAAATACCCCCTTCATAGCAAAAAGAATCGCTCTTTTCTTGCCCTGCTCTCTTATCTTCAAGCGTAATACGCAAACCCTTGTTCAAATACGCAAGTTCTCTCAATCTGCCTTTGAGCGAATCGTAATTAAAGATAACCGTTTCGAAAATTTCCGAATCGGGCATAAAGGTAACCTTCGTACCCATTTCGTCCGTATCGCCAACGATTTGTACACTGCGTTGGGGTACACCGCGGTTATACACTTGTCTAAACACGTGCCCCTCGTGGGAAACTTCCGCTTCCAACCACTCGGACAAGGCGTTTACCGCCTTGACGCCTACGCCGTGCAAACCGCTCGATACCTTGTACCCAGAATCGCCCCCGAACTTACCGCCTGCGTTGACTTTCGTGAACACGACTTCCAGCGTCGAAATACCTTCCTTGGGGTGAATATCGGTGGGAATACCACGCCCGTTGTCTTGAACGGTACAGCTCCCGTCATCGTTAATCGTCACCTCGATATGCGTACAATACCCTGCAAGCGCTTCGTCAATCGAGTTATCCACGACCTCGTGTACGAGGTGGTGAAGCCCCTTTGCGTCCGTCGAGGAAATGTACATACCGGGACGTTTACGGATGTGTTCCAAGCCGTCGAGGACTTGTATTTGCTCGGCGCCGTATTCGCCTTCTACTCTTTCCGCCATTGCTATATCTCCCATTTCGCTTTCTTTTTTTTATAATAAAAAAAGAAAATCGTTATTTTACTCCCCCATTATACCATCTTTTTTTCAAAAAGTACAGCAAATCACCGCCGTTTTTCAAAAAAAGTTTTATCCACAGCGTATTTAACGGCTTTTTTGCCGTCAAAATCGTATTTTTACACTTTTTTCGGGAAAGAATACGGCAAAATAAAAAACGAGCGATTTTACGCCCGTTTTTCTTATGTAATGTTTTTTCTTATTTGCTTTGTGCAATCAATGCGTTTAACCCCTCTTCATCGGGCAACGCAGGAACTTCTTCCTTTTTGAAGGTATACATATACATCTCGTATCCTTCTTCTTTTTCGTCTTCATCAGTCCACGTCCAAGAGAATTTTACAGAATAAAGTTTACCATCCAAGAAAAGCAATTCTATTTTTTCCGTTTCGTCCTTTTCCGTCGTCATTTGATAATACACGCCTTTATCTTCGTCAAAAGTGAAATCCGCCATATCGAATTCCGCCCATTCTTCTATTACGTCTTCTTTGTCGAAATAAAAACTTTTACTTAAATATTCGTCCAACGTTTCGTAATTGTTTTTCCAGTCGAACTCCTCCCAAGGTTCAGTCCCAACGTCTGCACCTTCTTCATACTTGCTATACCGATAAACCTTTCCGTTTCGAACAATCCTCCAATCCCAATATTGACAAACATCTACGCCTTCGCCTTCCTCATTTTCGTGTTCTTTTTCATAAGAGTAATACATGTCGCCGTTCCATATCTCTTTTTCTTCTTCTTCTTCAAAACAGCCATCGCCTTCTACTTTCCACCAGCTTTCTCCTACAACGTATTTATAATCTACACTGCTAGGTGCAGCCGCCCATTGTTCCGCCGTTACTTTTTCGCCTTTGACAACGCCGCCGTTATCGCCGCCTTTGTCGTCACCGTCACCACACGCAAACAAGCAACCAAGGCTCATCATTGCAGCCATGCCTAATACCAACCATTGTTTTTTCATAAAAAATCTCCTTTTTGTATACTTTGTAACAAATTGTTACATTTTATATTGTAACACTATGTTACAATTATGTCAAGAGGTTTTGAGAAAAAAATGGAATTAAAGGGATTAAAAACAATTCGAAAGGAAAAGGGATACAGCCAATTAAAGGTGGCGATGGATTTATCCATTAGCCGAGAAGCGTTATCCTATTATGAAACGGGAAAGCGCAGCCCCGACGTAGACATGTTGGTTGCCTTATCCAAATATTTCAACGTTTCCGTTGATTTTTTAATTCACGGCAAAGAATTTCAAGCAAAATAACACCGCAACGTTTCCAAAGCGTTACGGTGTTTTATTTACTAAAAATAGAAAGTCCACTGTTTGAACGCCTGACGGTGTTAGGCGCAACCTGCGGTTGCTTTTTTGGGGCTATGTTTTGCCTTACGGCAGGGAACGCCTGTCGGCGTTGGTAACGCAAAACTGCGTTTTGCTTTTGGGTGGGCTTTGTTTTGCCTTGCGGCAGGGAACGCCTGACGGCGTTGGAACGCAAAACTGCGTTTTGCTTTTTGGGGCATTTCCCGCCTTTGGGCGGCGATTGCCATCGAGGCGTAAAGGCTCTGCCTTTACAATCCGCAAGAGACAATGCCTCTTGACTCCACGTCGTTGACGATACCGTTACACCTAAGCGATGCCGAGAGATAGAAAGACTTGCCCGCGGAGGCTCTCCGCTAGAAAGACTTGGGCGTGGCGGCTCGCCACTTGAACGCCTGTCGGCGTTGGAGCGCAACCTACGGTTGCTTTTGAGGGGGCAAATTTTTGCCCTTTGGGCAACTCTTGACAGAGTGTCGCAGGACTGCGCGTCCTGCACCGCGCAAGGGACTATGCCCCTTAACCCCATGTCGGCAACGATAACGTTACATACAAGCGATAAAGAAAGATAGAAAGACTTGCCCGCGGTGGCTCACCGCTAGAAAAATTTGGGAGTGGCGGCTCGCCACGGCTCTCCGCAAAAGAAACCCCTGCGCCTCGGCAGGGGATATTTTTCAATTTCATATATATTCAGTTGTAGAGCGTTCTTCTCTTTCTATCCGCTTCTTCTCTGAACTTAATTTCACCGTGTGCGATGCTTCGCGCCGCTTCGCACTTATATTTTCTCGCGGATATTTATTTGCGCTCCTCGATTGCACAGTTCATTGGACTAACCTCTCTTTCTTATTTCTTGACGAAGTACCTGCTTGTTCTTACTACTTTGGTCATCTCCGTGCCCTCCTTTTGTTAAAGTTTACGTTCTCCTTTGTACGTCGGCATCCCTTTTAATACCTCCTTTAACTTTTGGATTTTTTCGCCGTATCCCTACGGCTCTTTTGTCAGTTCTTCTGACTTTAATACACTAGTGCATCGGTGTACTCCATTTATTTTTTTGAGAATTACTAACATTTTTTGTTGCTTTCTTTCTCTTTTGTACCTTTATTATAGCACGTATTTTTCATTTGTCAATAGGTTTTTGAAAATTTTTTGAAATTTTTTTAATTTTTTTTATGATTACGCCGCAACCCCTTTATCTTCAAGGGATTGCGGCGCTATACTTTCTTTCTTTTTTACTCGATAGGCAAGGCAAACGCTTTCAAAAGGTCCTTTTCGCGTAAAATCGCCCCACCGCCGATAACGGTAGCAAACTGCGGTTCTTCGCATACGTGATAACGCATTTCGAGTTTCGAGCCGATATATTGCGGCAAATAGGGAATTTTCATCACGCCACCCGAAAGGCGTACACCGTTTCTATTGACGATTGCCGCCACTTCCGCAGGCAATCGACGAAGTACCGCCACTACGTATTCTATTATCTTATCTATATATACGCGTATACAATCGGTCAAATCCGCCGCCTGCACCGATGCCGCCGCAGGTCTGCACGAATCGATAGAACTGCCCTCCGCAACCATCGTTCCACGCGCCGATACCGACATCGAGCCGAGTTCGTTTTTCAATCGCTCCGCCGTCAAAGTGCCGATACGCAGTCCGTTATTTCTCGCCACTTTTGCCAAAACGTTGGCGTCCATGTTATTGCCCCCGATATTCATGGACACGCCCGAAATAATACCGTCTGCCGAAACCACGGCGATATTCGTCACGCCGCCGCCGATATCCAAGCAAAAGACGGGATCGCTATCGCTGATTACCGCGCCTGCACCCACCGCCGCCAAATACGGCTGTTCGACAAAGGATACCTTTTTCAAACCGCACTCTTCCGCGAGTGCCACGTATTGTGACAAAACGGCTTTCGAAACGCCGCAAGGCACGCTAAAAAGCGCCTGTACACGGTGCAAAACTCCCGTTTTTACGCCGATACGGGTAAGAAATTCCTTTAACATCGCCGAAGCAAGGCGCATATCCGCAATTTCCCCTTCGTAGACAGGGTAAACGATACTCGTATATTCCGCCGTTTTTCCAATGAGGTTTTTCGCTTCTTTCCCCACCGCTTTTATCTCTTTATCCGCGCCGTAAACCGCCACGCAAGAAGGTTCAGCAAGCACGACGCCGTTGCTCGTATCCGCGCGGTAAATTTTTGTCATAGACGAACCGAGGTCTATCGCTAATTTCCACATATCCGCCTCCTACTTCTCTAACTCTTTCAACATTTCTTTACAAAGTTCTACGGGTAAACCGACCACGTTGGTAAAGCTGCCCTCTATTTTCTCCACCAAATTGCCGTCCTGAATCCCATACGCGCCCGCTTTATCCATCGGCGAACCGCTTTGGATATACCTTTCCATGAATTCTTCCGACAACGCGCGGAAAAATACTTTCGTGCACTCCGCTTTCACCAGCGATTTATTTCCGCCCTTTTCATCGGGATACAGCATGCAAACGCCCGTATATACCTCGTGCGCGCGCCCCGACAAAGCGCGGAGCATGCGCCTCGCATCCGCCTCGTCTTTGGGTTTGCCTAAAATTTCGCCATTTAGCGCCACCACCGTGTCCGCGCCGAGTACCGCTTTCCCTTGCGCTTGCGGTAAAGCCGACACCTCCGTTGCCTTTTGCAACGCGAGTTTTCTCACCAGTTCGTCAGGCGTATCGCCGCTGGCATTTTCTTCGCCTTTTGCAACGATAATTTCAAATGTTTCCACTACCTCGCCAAACAGTTCTTTCCGGCGCGGTGAGGCGCTTGCCAAAATCCAATCCATACCTTTCAAAAAGGAAAGCCGCCCTTGTTGAGCGGCTGTATCCTATGCCTTTATTACAAAATTTCCAGCGTCTTTTTGAACGCTTTCTTGAATTCGGGGTTCGCCGCCGTCGCATCGCGAATTTCGAGCGCCGCGTCGCCGTTTACTTCCGTTTTCATGATAACCGAATCCCCCAATACGTCACAGTTTAACCCGGTCACTACGCCGCAATGCGTTCTATCCAAGCTCTCCGCAATCCGCAAAAGCACGCCGAGTTTTTTCACTGCGTCTAAATCCTCTTCCGTGACGAGGTCTTTATATTTCAGCCACTCGGTAAGAGGTACTTCCTCGCGGTTATGACAACCTGCCACGAACGCCGCAAGCACGATTTCCCTATGCGTTGCCCCGTAGATAGAGGATTGCAAAATGGTGTACCAGCTATGGCGCGCGTGTTGATAATATTTCAATCTTTCGCCGCAATCATGCAAGCTCGCCGCGATTTTCAAAACTTTTAAGTATTGACGGGAGAATTTATGCAATACACGGAGCTGTTTGAATAACTGAATAGACAAATGCATCACGTGTTCCACGTGCTTTTCGTCGCAACCGTAGTATTTTACAAGCGTTTCCAAGCTGTACCCAAGTACGTCGGAAATGGGTTTTTCCAGCGTGATGGGAAGCGCTTGATTGAGCATAAGCCCCTCTCTAAGTCCACAACCGGAAATTGCAAATTCTTCCACGTTCATATACGAAACGAAAGACTTTACAATCGCCATTGCCGCAGGCATAATATCCGCGCGCTTAGGGGAAAGCCCTTTGATTTTTTTACGCTTGTCCACGTCGATAACGCGAAGCATATCGTATACGGACGTAAAATCTTCCGTCGGCATACGGAAATTGTGCGGCGTATCCAAAGGATACTTTCTCACAAGTTTCGCTATCTTAAACAAATTACGGAAAGAACCGCCTACGCCAATCATCTGCGTTTCGGGGTCTACTTCCGAAAGCCAAGGCAATTTCTTCAACTGCTCGGTGAAAAATTCTTCTACGTGACGGGTAGCTTCTTCGGGCGTAGCGTCGCTTGCGAACAAATCGGTGAGCGTCACCGCACCAAAGGGCAAGTTTGCATAGTTAAGTAAATTTCTTCTATTGTAATAAATAATCTTCGTGCTGCCGCCGCCGATTTCCAAAATTAAGCCTTTGGGCGCTTCCATGGAATTGATAACGCCACGGTATACAAGCACCGCTTCTTCCTCTTCCGAAAGTACGCGGATGGTGATATTGCACGATACTTGAATTTCGTCTAAAAACGAACGTTGGTTTTTGGCGCGTCGAACCGCCGCCGTGCCCACTGCAATGATACGGTCTACCTTTCTCGCATCGCAAAGTCTTTTGAACATTTTCAGCGTACGGATTGTTTCCGCAATACGTTGCGGTTTCAAAAAACCGTCCCTGTCCATATCTTGTCCAAGGCGTACGCTCTCTTTTAATTCGTCTACCACAATATAATGCCCGTCCGTGAACATATCCACGATGACGAGTCTTGCCGTGTTAGAACCCAAATCAATAATGCCGATTTTTTCCACTGTTTACCTCACTCTTCTTTCAAGAACTCATTTTGTAAGAGTTTCGCTTTTTTCTTCTCTCAGGATAACGGATTGTTACACAATCTTCTTATAGAATACCCCATTTTCATTTTTCCCATAGTTTACCATAGAAAAACCGTTTTGTAAATAGAATTTTCAAATTTTTTTCGCTTTTTTCAATTTTTTTTCATTTTCGATAAAAAGCGCCGATTTTTTTGTGCGATTTGATTGCCGTTTTTATAAAAACGGAAAACGCACGAATTTTTCCCGCCGTTTAACCCTTTCTCCCTTGCCAAGCACGGTAAAAACCCACGAAAGATAAACCCGTCAAAAACACCCCAAACCCTTTCCCAAGAATTTCCGAGGGCAAAAACGCGGCAGCCGTCGCCCCTAAAAGGGAAACAAGCAACGCAGGCAAAATAATCCAAAGCACCCCTTCCGTTTTCAATAACTTGTTTTCCGCGTGCATTTTTAACGCGCCGCCGCTCATGGGAAGAAAGGAAAACAAGTTGGCGCACTGCGCTATTTTTTGTTCCACACCGCCAATGATAGTCAAAAGCGGTATCGTCACCGTACCGCCGCCCATCCCCATACCGGCAGGGATTCCGCCTATAAAACCGAGCAATAAATACAAATAAAAAGACATATGTAAAAGGCGAAGTTTCGGCTATGCCGAAGTAAAGCTGCAACCAAAAGTTGTAATTGTTGCCGTTATAAATATAAGCCTTTACTCTTTGTCCGTTTTACGGATAAAAAACTTCACCTAAAAAAGAGAAAAATCCCTGCCGCCGCCTGCAAAAACGCAAACAGCAAATTCACCGTTTCCGTCGGCAATCTACCCAATAATTTCGCACCCAAAAAACCGCCCAACGTTACCCCTATCGACGTGGGTATCAATACGGAAAAATCGTAAAAACCACGGATAAAATACAGCAAAAAGGAAAATAAAGACACGGGCAAAATCACCAAAATTGCCGTGGCGTGCGCCTGCTTTTCCCCATAGCCGTTTTTTTGCAATAACGGCACGGCGAGCATTCCTCCGCCCCCACCGAATAAACTGTTGGCAAGCCCCACCGCGCCGCCGCAAAAAATACGCTTCCCGTTTTGCAACGTTTTTTCTTCCATTTTTTCCCTCTCCTACGGAGGATTTTTATAAATCCCCTCCCCTTTTCATTTGTATTTTGCGTATTTTTTTGCATTTTATCAAACTTTTTCCCTCATTTCGCGTTAGAAACGCTTGCTTATAAATCGATTTTGTATTAAAATAATATAGCGTGGGAATTTGAACGCTTCGTGCGCGCACTTTCCAAGCATAAAAAGTAAAACAAAACAAACCAAAAGGTGGTTGTATGAAAGGAAACGAAAAAACAAACAAAAAGAAGTTTCTTGCACTCCTCTTATCGCTTTTGATGGCAACGTCCGTTACTACGGCGTTCGCTGCGTGCGGTGAGCCGGAAGAAACGACGGATACGGAAACGGATACAGAAACGGAAGAAGAAGTTGTAACCGAACCGGAAGAAGACGAAGAAGTCGTTGTAGAAGACAAGGAAATCATCGTCAACAAAGCCTTCGACCAAAATACGGACGAGGAAACGAAACCTATCGTAACGAGCGTCACCGGTTGGACGAGAGCGACCAATTCCGTTTCGAGCGGCAGCGCGCCCTCTTCGGAAGCTGCCAGCGGCGTCATCGACGTATCGGCAGAAAAGTGGAAGGATTTAACCACTTCCGCCCTCGACGTGTCCCCTGCTGAACTCACCGAAGAACAGGCAAAAGAAAAATGGGAAAGCATGACGACGAAGGACAAGCTGGAATATTACGAAGCTTGGAAGGCGGACGATGCGAATAAAGAACGTAATATTAGCGACCTTGAATTTTATGAATCGTTCAATATCGACGTAGACGATTTGCCTTTCGTTATCGACGGGGAAGATAATAAGACGGTACTCACCAATCCCGGCGCACGCCCCGAAGCTACCGATAACCACGTCCTCATGATTCACAACGAAAAGCAAACGGATACCTATATCGGTACGGCGCAAAAATTCACCTCCTCTTCTACCGTTACGGTAAAATCGGGTGAAACGGCTACCTTCTCCGTATGGGTAAAGACGAGCAACCTCGTCGGTTCGTCCGCAGGCAACGTGGAAGACTTCACTGCGTACAATAAAGGCGCGTATATCCGCGTTAACCATACCGTAGGCGGCAAAACCCTCGACCCGTTGGAAATTAAAAATATCAACGTTGGCGAGTGGACGCAATATAAATTCGCTCTCCGCGGTTCGTCCTTTGCAGACTCCACGTTCTCGCTCGTACTTGGGCTTGGACAAAGCGGCGGTACGGACAAAGAAGAATACGTCAACGGTTACGCGTTCTTCGACGACGTTACCTGCGAAGTAACGTCCGAAGCGGTAGACCTTGCAAGCTATGAAACGTTTGATTTCGCCGCAACGGAAAAGGGCAAAATTGTAGCCGCTAATAAACTTACGGCAAAAAATTTCGCACTCGATTTCTCCGAAGTTGGTAATAAGTTCAATTCGTTTGACGTAAGCGGCATGAAGGGCAAAGCTACCACCCAAAAGAACACCAAAGGCGTAGAATACAGCACGGTGGAAGACGTGGGTACGCTTATCCCTGCCCTCACCGCTCCTTTGAATACGACGAGCGATATCAAAGATTTCTATAACCTTACGGAATTAGCAACGGCGAAGCTTGACAACGGCGAAGACAACAAAACAGCGCAAGCCGTACACGCAAACTTCTTTGCAAAAGACGATTTCCTCGGCAACGCAAACGCCTTCCTCTTCCTTTCGAAGAACGGCGCGGCGTATAAAGCGGAAAAAGAAATTCAAATTGCGGCAGGCTACTCGGCGATTTCCTTCTACGTAAAGACGTCGGAAATGAAGAGCTATACGGGCGCAGGCGTAGAACTTAAATTTAAGGACGACGAAATTGCTACCACGCAAACGATTGCAAAAATCGACACAACGACGGTGGTGGAAGAAGATTCTAACACCGACGGTTGGCAAAGAGTATTCTTCTTCTTCGACAACAAGACAGGCAAAGAGCAAACAGCAACGCTTACCCTCTCGTTCGGCCCTACCACCGATTTAATTACCGCAACGAAATCCTCCTTCTACGAAGGTTTCGCGGCGTTTGCAAAATTTGAAAGCGCAACGCTTACCAAAGAAGAATTCGACTGTGCAACAGGCGGTACGTACACGAAAATCGTAACGATGGAAAAGCCGGAAGAAGAAAAGCAAACGGACAGCGGTTTTGACGCGGCAGGTTCGTTACAACAATCCATGCTTGAAAACGCAAGCCTTGAAAAAGGTTTTGCAAGAACGAAGAACTACACGGGCGTATACAGCGACAGCGCGTTTGTTGGCGGCGGCAACAACCTCAAATCCAACGAACTTATCACGGCTGGGCTTCTCAACAAGCAATACGCGGAAAAAGATAACTACAAAGCGATTATCGAGAAAATCGGCGGTGCAGGCGCAACGTGGGACAGCCTTATCGGCAACGCAGTAACGCAACCCCTCGTTATCTACAACGAAGCGGCAAGCGAAAAATCGTACGGCTTTATCGGTGCTTCCACCAACATGGCGGCAAGCGCGTATAAGACGATTTCCATGCGCGTGAAAGCATCGGCAGGTGCGGCAGCGCACGTCTACCTCATCGATATGAGCGACGATAACTACAACAACGCCCTTTCTATCGGCAGAAACGTTACCTATTGGTACGACAAGGACGGCAACGTTTGTGCGGAAGATCCTACCGATACCAAGAAGTTCAATGCAAAAACGGACGTGGCGTTCAAACTCCAAAAGAACGGTCTTTACAAAGTCAACCCCAATTGGAGCGGTGCGGAAGGCATAGACAAAGAAGCATACTTTGCAAACCTTTCGGCATACAAACCCAATGACGAAGGCAACCTCATGTTGGACGATTTGGCCACCGATTACGGATACAGCGAAAATTGGAAGCACGACGGCAACGACAGAGTAGCCTTCTACGGATATAACAGCGAAGAAAAATCCGCGTTTGCGTACAGCGATAAATCGACGAAAGTATACGATTTCTCCACCACTTCCCTTACGCCCAGATATACGGCGGAAAACGCAAAAGAATTGCATATCGTTGTGGATAACAAAGATGGTAACAACAGCGATTGGGTAACCGTTACCTTCTACGTTCACGCAGGTGAAAGCGCGAAAGACTATCGTTTGGAAGTTTGGAACGGCGCACGCGGCGGCGAAAACGTTGCGGCAGGTTCTTACGTAATGTTCGATTCTTGGACCCCCGATGATTTGAACGCTACCACGTGGGAAACGATGCTCAAAGAAAAGGACGAAGGCGCAACGAAATTTGAAAGCGTATTCTCCTTCTACGACAGCGCAAAATATTTGCGTTATGACGAAACGCTTGACGAACTTAACGTTGGCAACTCTTACAAATCCTATGACGCAACGAGCTATACCGAATCGGTAGTTTACCTCGAAACGGCTGACAAGTACACCGTATTTGCAGACTATTCGGCTTTGGAAACGGCAGTAGCGAAAGACGTTGTAGAAGAAGAAACGGAAGAGGAAGAAACGGAAGAGGAAGAAAACGAAACGAACGGTTGGCTTCTTGCAAGCTCTATCGCTATCGCGGCAGTTCTTCTCCTTGCTATCGTAAGCCTTATCATCCGCAAGGTGGTAAGCGTACGTCGTAAAAAACGCGGCGTTTATCCCGCTAAGGATAAAAAGAACAACAAAAAATAAGTAATGCGTTCGCATGAAAAACACCGCCTCGGCAATATTGCCGAGGCGGTATTATTTTTTTCTTTATATATAATATATGGAAGCAAGCGGTGCGCCACGGAGCGCCCCAATATTTCTATCTTTCGTTAACGC
>JAZRRB010000290.1:0-4666 GCA_045650385.1 Candidatus Scatosoma sp.
TATTTTTTAATGTTTATTTTTTCTTGAAATAGAGTTAATGATGTGTTATACTAGTAATGAATAATAGGAAGTTAGGAGATATGTATGAAGAATAGATTATGCTATATAGGAATGTTTTTATTATTGAGTATTTTTATAAAATTTACGATTAATCTTTTACCACCGAAAATTTATAAACGGTTTTTTCTTGATACGTTTCCCCTGCTTTTAATACCGTAGACGGATATTGCAAACAGTTCGGCGAATTGGGATATCCCTGCGTTTCCAAGCAAAGTGCGCAATGATTTACGTATGCCTTCTTGCCCATAAAACCACCTGTTCCGTTGCCTGTATAAAGTTGCACTCCGGGAAGCGTTGTGTAACAATCCATTTTTCTTCCCGTTTGTTTATCGTACACGTAGGCACAAAGTTCCAATTCGTGTTCCGTTTCCCTTTCAATACAATAATTGAAATCGAATCCATTGCACTGCTTTATCATTTCCGCATCTGAGAACATATCTTTTCCAAGCGCTTTCGCAGGATAAAAGCTATACGGCGTATTATCAATATCCATATACTCGCCATGCGGAATAAGTTCTTTATCTACGGGTGTCATTTGACGAGATTTTATCATCAATTCGTGCTCCAACACCGTTTCTCTTCCGCCTAGATTAAAATATGCGTGATTGGTCAAGTTACAAGGCGTATCCTTATCCGTCGTAGCTTTATAATCGATGACAAGTTCGTTTTCGTTTGTAAGCGTGAAACTTACCCACACTTTCATCTCTCCGGGGAAACCGCCGGCACCGTCAGTGGATACGTGGCTCAATACAAGCGTTTCGCCTTGGATTTCCGCATTCCAAATTTGTCTGTCAAAATTCGACGTAATGCCGCCATGCAAACAATGTTTTCCTTCGTTGGCTTCTATGGTATACGTTTCGCCGTTGATTACAAACTGCGAATTTTCAATACGGTTACCATAACGCCCTATTGTCGCACCAAAATACGGATTATCCCCATAATAGTCTTCAGGCGTTTTACAACCCACGATTAAATCATCAAAAGCCCCATTTTTATCGGGCGCCCAAATACGGATAATTCTTCCACCGTACGTTAAAATGTCCACTTCATATCCGTTAATGTTGGAAAGCGTATAGACGTCGTTTATCTCGCCGTTTTTTTCAAACGTGTATGTTTTTTTAATCATCTTCTTTATCCTTATTCTTGCATTATTCCAACCCTACGCCAGATAAAAATGCGAATAATGCATTTTCACCAACGTCATTGCGTTTAAACACTGCCGTATTATCCAAAATATTTTGGCAAACGTTTTCCAATTCTTTTCTAATAACGTTTTCAGCCGTTTTTCTACATACGATATCGCATTTCTTAAAGAGTTTCTCTATCATGGGTACAAACGGTTTCATATCTTCCGTTAAAGTATTTTCCCCATAAGCCTTTTCTCCCGTGAGATAATCGCGAATAGCGCCAAGCTGACGTTTCAATCTCGCAGGCAAAATAAACAAACCCATTGCTTCGATAAGACCAATCGATTCGCTCTTGATATGATGATATTCTTTATGCGCGTGGAAAATACCGTCGGGGAATTTATCATTCACACGATTGTTCCGCAATATCATATCAAGGATATATCCCTTTTGCGTCTTTCTCGCAATAAAACTCGCCGTATTATGCGATTCCTTGCCCGTATGGGATAGAATATCAATCTCCTCGTTTTCGTACGTTTTCCAGGCATTTACAACGTCCATAGCAAGCGCCACAATTTCCTCTCGGTTCTCGCCCTCGAAACGAAGCGCCGTGTTATACCAATCGAGCACACCCACTTTTACGCCGGGATAATCCTTGCCATGTAATTCCTTTCTATACCCCACCTTTTGCATAGGCAAAACGGTGTTACCGCCTTGGAAATGGTTGTGCATAAGGATAGAACCGCCCACACGAGGAAGAGGTGCATTATTACCGATAAAATAATGTGGATATTGTTCAACAAAATCAAATAAGAGTTCCGCTGTTTCCTCGTTTAAGACCATGGGCGTATGTTCTAAACTAATCGCAATACCATGTTCATTAAAATATGCGTAAGGCGAATATTGCCAAAACCAATCCCTTCCGTTCAATCTCAAGGATAACGTACGCATATTTCGACGAGAAAAACCAGGTTTTTGATAGCCCTCATTTTCTCTGCAAATCGTACATTTAGGATAGCTTGTGCTCGCCACCGTTAACTGCTTTTGCAAATCCTTATTATTCTTTTCCGGTTTACTCAAATTAATCGTGATTTCTAAGCCATTCTTCGCTGTAAAACGAATATTTTTATCTATCGCACTCTTTTTTACGTAATCGGATTTTATAGCGTATTCGTTTGCCCAATTCGTTGCCGTTTGGGGGGACACCGCGTATTTTTGCGCAAAACGTTCTTCATATTCGCTCGGTTTGAGCATCACGGCGTCCATCAGCTTTTCGCCAAGCGTCGCTCTATCAAAATCCACACCATTTTCTTCCAAGCAAGCAAAAATGCCCTGCAAAATAGTATCAGGAAGTTCAGGTATGTCACCATAATTTTCCACGCTATAATCGAATAAGCCAAGTATATCCATTACGCGGTTTGTTGCGTATTCTTTATCTCGCGGAGAAAGTTCCAAATATTTTTCCGCGTAATCAATTAACTGTGTTATATATCCGTTAAGCGTCATATTATTCTTCCTCATCAAGGATGCCGTCCGCAATCTCTGCTACGTAAAACGAAGCATCATAACCAATTTTTTCACGATAATATTCGCCCACGTTTTTGATAAAGCTTTCTACTCTATCTTTTTCCACAAGGCTCACCGTACAACCGCCGAAGCCTGCACCCGTCATACGCGAGCCGATACAGCCCACTTGACGTTCCGCACCCTCTACAAGCGCGTCGAGCTCCTTACCCGTTACTTCGTAATTAAGTTTTAAGGAATAATGCGATTCGTACAACAATCTCCCGAATTGATTCAAATCGCCCGTTTTTAATGCTTCTACGCTTCTTTCTACGCGCAAACATTCGCTTGTTACGTGTTTTGCTCTACGGTATACCGTCGCGCCCAATTCGTCTTTGAAATCTTCCAACTCCCAAGGTTTTACCTCAGAAAGATTTTTCACTTTTAAGCCACCCTTTTGCAGTACGTTCAATGCAAATTCTACTTCGCTACGACGTTCATTATACTTGCTTTCACGAAGGTTATGGGGTTTATTGCAATTTGCCAAAACCAATACGCAATTTTTCAAATTCAAAGGAACATAATCGTATTTGAGCGTAGCGCAATCAAGCAAGACGGCGTTATCCTTCTTACCGTTTGCCGACGCGAATTGGTCCATAATACCGCAATTTACTCCACAGTACTCGTTTTCCGCTTTTTGAGAAAGTACTGCAAGCTCCACTTTATCAATCTTATTGCCGCCAAGTTTCGCCAAAGTGTACGCCGTAACAACCTCAATCGCCGCAGAGGAAGAAAGCCCCGAACCAAATGGCACGGTACAATCGTATAAAATATCGCAACCGACAAGGTTGTACCCAGCCTTCTTTAACACGTGTGCAACACCTGCCTGATATGTCCCCCAAGGCAAATCCTTATAATCTTCCGTTTTGGACAAATCTATTTCCGCACGAGCATCTATCGTCGTCGCTGCGATACGCATAAAATTTGTGTTATTTTTTCGCACCGCTACGCGACATTTCAACGTGAGTGCCGCAGGCAATACTTTACCGCCGCAATAATCCACGTGTTCACCTATTAAGTTCACTCGTCCTGCCGCCGAATAAATCGCTTCCGCCTCCGCGCCGAAAAGCTCTCTAAATTTTTTCTTTAACATAAATTTCTCCTTTATATTCGTTTACGGAATACATAATTTTAAAATAATATATACTATATTCTATTTTTGTATGAATAACAATTTGTACACTAGATTTTAACGCGCGTGAGAATATTTGTCAAGTAATTTTACACAAAAAGACGGCATATATTGGCAATTTTTTTATAAAAAAAACACTTTTTTCACCCTTTATTTCTTCACAAAGAAAAAGCGAGAAATTTTTTACATCAAAAAGCGAGTAAAGGTTTTATTTTTTGCGTGCATTTTTTATTGACATTAATATTCGCAAGCAAACAAAATAATAATTTTAATGCTTTACTGTTGCGGTACTACCGCATAAAAACACAAATCTTCTTCCCCGACGTTGATAAGCGTATGTTCGCTCCCCTTAGGGCAATAATGACAATCGCCTGCCAATAAAATTTCTTCCTTTCCGTCGCAAATCGCTTTCCCTTTGCCCGAAAGGATAAATATTGTTTCCGACGTGGGTACGTGTCTATGCAAACCAATCGACGAACCTACGGAAAGTTTGCCTCTCAATATCTTATTTTTATCGTCTACGTACATATTGGCGATAAGCGCACCTTCACCGCCGTAAAAAGCTTTTAATTCCTTCTCCTCTATTTCATGAAAACGAATAATCATATCTTTCTCCCGTTTTGTAATAATTCTTGCTTCCATTTGGCAACTTCTTCCGCCGTTGCCTTTTTCAAAACCGTTCGGCCACCGCTCGGTTTGCACGGCGTCGTATCCTCATCGTAATAACGCACGCTATCCACGTATACGATTTGCCTCGTATTATGCCGTCCCATACACAAGTCGG
>JAZRRB010000291.1:0-5927 GCA_045650385.1 Candidatus Scatosoma sp.
ATCTGACGTGAAGGCAGGGCTTGTGTTCCAGTCCTTTGCAAAATATAATCCTTCGCACGTAGAGGCAAATCAAAGCGGTGATTATTCTTATTGGGGTAAGTTAGACCATCAGGGTTATCTCACTTTGCAAGCCTATACGGCAATGGCGTACGGATTAGACGAATTCTCCTATTTCGTATATGCAGAACATTATATTCATGACAGCGCAGTGCCTTACTTCGACGCGCCTTATATGTATAATGAAACTACGGGCGAATGGGAAAAGACGGCGATGTATGATTACGTACAGACAACCAACGCCATACTGAACAAGATGCAAGCCGTATATACGGGTTTTGAATGGCAAGGCACGAAGTTGGTGGCAGGTTCTACCGCGTCGGCAGGCTTTGGAAAGGCGTCCGATTATACCGATTATAGTGGTATCTTGAAGGGCGTTACGGCAACGCAAGATGCAATCGTTGGTTGCTTTACGCTTGGCGATAAGGTTTGCTACGAAGGCTTTATGGTAGCAAATACTGCTTTGCCTACCAACACTTGTGATGGAAGATATTTCACGAGTGAAATTCCTGCAAACAACAAAGTATCGATGTCCCTTACAGGTTACAGCAAGGCAATCGTTTACCTTGACGGTGTTGCACAGATGGTAACCTTTGAAAATGGCGTTTTGAACCTTGACCTTGCGTTTGGCGAGGGCGCGTTCGTAATTCCTTTGTCTTAATCAAATAAAAAAGACTTCCGTTTTTCACAAGCGGAAGTCTTTTGCGTTTATGTGGATTAAATCAGTTCGGTCATAAGGAATTCTGTACTCATCAAATTGGTTTCAGCACAATTTCGTTTATAGAGCATAGGGGAAAGCCCAGTAAAGCGTTTGAAAATTTTTGAGAAATATTGAACGCAACCAAAATTGAGATGGTCGGATACGTATTGCACGGAATAATTTTGGGTGGCGAACAGTACCATTGCTTTTTGCACCTTTGCTTTCAAAATATAATCCGTTACCGTTTCGCCCGTTGCTTTTTTGAAGATACGGCTGAAATGTGTATCGGAATATTTGAAATGCGCCGCCAGTTTGTTTAAGGAAAGGGGCGCGGTGATGTTTTCGTTGATGTAAGCAAGTACGTTTTGAATAAATGCGTTTTCCTTTGCGGAAAGGTTTGTTTCGGGGGAATCGTCGGCGTTCGGTAAAAACTGCCGCGTAATTAAAATTAGCAAATATTCAATTTGTGTTTTAAGAGCTTGGCGAAAACCGTAGCTGTTCTTCTTATCGGGGACTAACTTTTTGTCAAATGCGAAATAGCAGTCGTTGACCAAGTTGTTGATGTATTCTATCCCGATATGCTCCAAAACGGAAAATTCTTTTTCGGAAAACGTTCCTACTTTATTGGCAATTAACGCATCATTTAAGGGATTAGATGTGAAGATGCAACACATTGAGCTGCAAATTTCCTTGTTCGCGGACATAAAGTGCCAGTGCATAGGCGGGACAAGGATAAATTGCTTCGCATTGAGAATATACGTTGTATCTTCTATGGTAACGCGCATGCTACCCGTGATGACGTAGAACAGCTCGTATGCATCGTGCCGTTCAAATTTACCTTCGTACCTGCTGTTGTAGTGGTAATGGTAAAATTTGCATATTTTGGTGGCTTCCACTTCGGTGGATAACGTTTCCAAAGGCAAATATGCAGGTTCGCTTTGATGTTTAAATTGAAACTCGATTTTCTCTTTCATACGATCATTTTACCATATTCAGGTAGGATTGTCAACAAAAAGCAAGAAAATATAAAAAATATGCTAAAATAGTTGTAGAAATATAAAAAAACGCTGTTATAATATATGTACAACCATTATTGTAATAATGGTTTATTGTAATTTGTAAGCATAGGAAAAATAAGGACTGTCAGGAGGATTTATGGGCAAGATTTTGAAAAACTGGCTAATAGGTATTTTTGGTTTTGTTTTTTGCGTAACGTGTGGCGCGTTAGGGGTAATGCATTACCCTACGGTAGAGAACGCTGTTGCAGAAGAAACACTTATTAGTTATACGGATGCAGAGCTTGCGGCGTATGACATCGTTTCGGTTTACAATATTGCGGGCGCGGAAGAGCTTGCAATTCCTGCCGTTGCACAGGGCGAGTATGCAACGCGAAACGGAGAGTACGTGGGAACGAGCGCAAATACTACAGGCTCTACGGTGTTCAAGTTTGAGTTGACGTTAAACTCGGCGAATAGCTGTGAACGATTGATTACCTTGCGTAAAAACGGTACGTCGTCTTATCGTTTCTATTTTGGGCTGGGTGGCGTTAATGCGATGGTTGGCGTATTTGAAAACAACATTTTGCGCGACGCGTCAGAACAAGTGCCTTTCCATACAGGTGCGCCTGCTACATATCAAGTGGAAATTGGCGCAATCGACCTGATAAATGGTAATGGTGTTTGGCAGTATATGAAAATCAACGGTGAATTGTTGATTAGCGTAGTGCAAAATCCTGCAGTAGATGCATATACAAAAATGATTTCGGCTGGCGGTAATGATTCTTCAGAATGGACGCTTTCACAATGGGGCGTTGAAATTCAAATACTTGAATATTCTGATGAAGAATTGGCTGCCTATGATAGAGTTTCGGTGCAGGATCTTTTTGGTGTGAATACATACGCAGTACCTGCAGCGTTCGGTTCTTATGCGGAACAAGACGTAAGCTATGTTGCTTCGCCTGAAAATACGACGGGTTCTACGGTGTTTGAATTTAGATTGACCTTGAATTCGATTGCGAATTTCGAGAGATTGATTAGTATGCGTAAAAATGTATTTAGCGCATATCGTTTCTACATCGGTGTTCTTAGCGACAAAGTAATGCTTGCGACGATTGACAACGGCGTTGTTGGAAATACTTCCGACAGAATTGTGTTCATTTCTGATATCCCCAGCACTGTTGATATGGAAATTGGTGCAATCGACCTTTTGGACGGTAGCGGCGTATGGCAATATGTGAAAGTTGATGGCAAATTGATATTGAGCATCGTACAACCGATGATTGAAGGCGCAAATACGACGAATATTTGCGTGGGCGGTAATGATATTGACCCTTGGCTTTTGACGCAGCTTGGCGAAGAACCCGTTATGCCCGAACAGCCTGAAAAGGTGGATTATCACGTGCCTGCGTTTACCGACGATGAATTGGCGGTTTACGACGTATTCTCGGTGTATGAAGCGTTTGAGATGAGAGAATTCGTGATGTTTGGCAGCTCGTCCTATTACGAAACGGAACGTTCTTACATTCTCAACCAATATAACACAACGGATTCGGCTGTGTTCCGCTTTATGCTCTCGCAAGATTCTATATCGGAAACGAAAGAAAAGCTTATCACGTTGCGTTCCGCAGAAAATGGTTTGTACGGTTATCGTTTCTATGTTGGGCCTATCCGTTTGGCGATTTGCAATAACGGCGGCGGTATTGACGCATCGTTTAGCCCTCTTGCCAACATAGCGTTTGAAAACGGTGAATGGTACGAGGTGGAATTCGGTGCGATTGACCTTGCGGACGGCAGTGGCGTATGGCAGTATGCAAAGGTGAACGGCGAATTGGTGCTTTCCACCGTGAGAGAGCCTCTTCCTATGTCTGCAGCGAATATCCGAATCGGAGGTAATGCAACCGAAGATTGGAAAATCCGTGATATGGATTATGACAATTTACCCGAAAACGAACAACCTGTAAGAACGGGTATCACGACGGAGAAAACGGATGGGTATAACAATGTAACCGTTCATAATATTGAAGACTTGATGAATGATGTTGCTTATATGGGCTTAGGCTTTTCTACTGCCAAAACGGAAGAGGGTAACATTCGTTTGGAAAGAGTACCCGGCAATGATGTAACGCCGTTGATGCAGTTGAAAGCAAAATCGGGCGTGAAGTTTACGGATAACTTTGGTATCAAGTTTGCGTCCGTCAATGAAAGCGTTCCTGAAAGTGAAGCAGAAACGGTATTCTGCCCCTTGTTGCAAACGGACGTTACGAAGAATACGACGATAGAGCTTGGTTTGGAACTTTGCGCGCCTAGTATGGGTATCTATTGGGGGTCGGGCAGCGGTTATCTTGCCTACTTCGTATGGGATCCCATCAACGATATGTGCCGAGTTATGTTCTTCCCCAAAGGCCCCAGCTTCTCGACGGACGGCATTTCGGTAATTGATTTGTGTGCGTTGCCTGACTACGATCCAAACTTCTTGCCTTATGGCGAAAGATATACGGTGGAATATGGTTGTTTCACTTCGGATGTGGATAGGGAATTTACCCTTTATATCTTGATTACGAACGCAAATGGCGAAGAAATGTACGCCGCAATGACATGGGATGCACAACATATCTATTCCAACGCAAAGGAAGGTGGTTTTATTAGAATCAGCGGTCTTTCCTACGAGCGTTCTTCGCCGTTTGAAATTCTTCCCGTGGACGAGAATAGCAGTATCTATGAAAACTACAATCCCGTTTATACGGAAGCAAGTAGGGTGGTAGAACACGATATTTCCGATTATCTTCCCATTGGGCAGGACGGTGTAACCTATACGACGAAGTCTGCGGAAGAAACGCTCGATATTATCAATATCAGCAAGATGGGCGTCAACACCAAAAACGATATGTATCTTCGTTTTAACGGCGATTATAATTTGCGGTTTGCTTTCTTTACGGATAGGGCGGATGGAAAGAATTGTACTGCAGGCTATCACGTTGTATTTACGCCGAACGACATCAGTATTTTGTCTTATTCCAGTGGTTTCGTACATTTGATTAAAACGGCGGAATACGCAATGCCTGAAAATGAAAACGTACATATTTCGATAAGATTGGTACAGCTTTATATTGAAGGCTTGTTGCAAGGCGTACGCGTAACGGTATACGTGGAAGGTGAAGAACTCGTATCTAGCGAATTTGCATTGCAAATTTCCACCTTGCCTCCGTATTTTGACGGTCAAATGAGCGGAAACGGAAGCGTAACAATTTTGCCTTACGACACGACGGTTACGGCAACGAACGGCATTGCGCTGGATGTAAAAGACGACGAAGTGAAGGTCGGTAAGCAAATTCGCTTGAAATATGAGCTTACCAAAGCAACGGAAAAGGACGTTGTATCCTATCGTATCGTATCGGGCGAAGAATATGGTGAATTGAAGGTGAATAGTAGCGGTACGACGTATCTTGTCGGTAAAGCAGACGGTAAGGTTTCCGTGGTGGCGTGTATTACGAATGAATACGGCACCTTTGAAAGCGAATCCGTTGAAATTACGGTAGGTACAGGTGAACCGTCAACGAATACCTCTAGCGGGTGTTCTGGTACGGTGGGCGTTAGTGCGGCTAGCTTTACGGTATTGCTTGCAGGGTGTATCGTAGCTTTGAAAAAGAAAAAAGAATATTAAAAAATAAGGGAAGCTCTGCGTGGTATTATGAGGAGTAACCCCAAGTATAAGGAGAAAAATTATGAAAAAGAAATTTCTTGCATCTCTTGCAATGGTTATGGCATTGACGTGTTCGTTTGCTGCTTGTGGCGGTGGCGGAAACAATAGTTCTAATGGCGGAACTGGCGATAAAATTTACGATGGTGAAGAATTGTTTATCAGTATGCGTTTAGCTGGTTTTGGCGAGTGGCTGAACGATTACGCGGAAGAATTTGAAGAGGAAACAGGGTGTGAAGTTACGATTAACTGGAACCCTTCGTTAGGACAAGAAGTCCGCAGTATTTTTATGTCGGATAGCTATGTTTTGGACGATTTGTATTTTGCAGGGGCAACCGACCTTATGCTTCAATGGCAAAGAGAGGGTAGATTGCTTGAATTGACAGGCTTTGATGATATGCTTCGTGACGAAGTAAAAGATTTGGGGATGATTAATGGTAAGAGATATTCCATCGACGCGATTTTACCCCCGATG
>JAZRRB010000292.1:0-7611 GCA_045650385.1 Candidatus Scatosoma sp.
ACGAGAATCATAACGATTTCCTTTTCCGGTTGCACGGTAATCCCGAAGAACTTTTCCGCGTCTTTGCTTGCCGTACCGCGCGCACTGATAACCGTGCCGCCGCGCGCACCGTGTTTTTTTGCCGCGTCCATAACCGCGTCGCTATATCCGTCGTTTACGATACAAAAAATTGCTTCGTGTTGAAATTCCATAGTAGTGCCTCCTTGTGTGTTAGCTTGCCGAGCGGTTATCGCTCAAAAACCGATAAATCGCTACGCCGATGACGGAAGTGAGAGGGATTGTAAAGGCAATACCCTTGCCGCCGCGGAGTTTGTGAAAACGTTCGTCTACTGCGCGTAAAATCTCTTCCGCCTTGTCCTCGCGGATTACGCTGAAAATCACGCTCTTATCCGATTCTTCCAACCCAAGCAGGGAAAGCGTTTCCGATTTTGCCGTGCCTTGCGCGGATACGCTCGTTTGCAAATTGACGTCGAAACTGCCGATAAGGTCGATAAAGAATTCCGTCTTATTGCGGTTGATGACGGTAACGAGGAGTTTCAGTTTTTTGAAATCGGAAGAAACGGTTTTTTCCTTTTTCGGTTTTCGTAAAATGTTGCGTAAACCCATACTTACCCCCTTGCTTTATAAGAAAGAAATGATTTGTTCGTCGTCTGCGGCAAGGATACGGCGCATTGCGATTTTTTCGCGGAAATGCTTGGTAACTACCGCCTTAAAGCCGAGCGATTGAATAGAGATGAGCGGCGTCATGGCGACCATGGAAACTAGCCCAAACGCATCGTACAAAATACTTGCTTCGCCCTGTAAAATAGCGCAAACGCCGATGACGAAGGGTAGGATAAAGGTAGAGGTAAGAGGACCGCTTGCTACCCCGCCCGAGTCGAACGCGATTGCCGTATAAATTTTCGGCACGAAAAACGATAAGCCCAAGGATATAAAATACCCAGGGATAAGATAATACAAAATGCTGAAATGGAAGATGATGCGTATTACGGAAAGCGCAATGGCAATCCCCACGCCCACGGAAAGGGCGATAAGCATCGAACGTTTTTTCACTGCGCCGCCCGTAACTTGTTCCACTTGTCTATTAAGCACGTGAATAGCCGGTTCTGCCAAGACGACGGTAAGCCCGAGCGCAAAGGCGAATACTACCAACAACACGGGGCTTTGCGCCGCAAGCTGTTCACCCATTTTATAGCCGATAGGCATAAAGCCTATGCTGACCGCGGCAAGGAAAACGACCAAGCCGAAGAAGGTGTAGAACACGCCAACGATGATTTGCACCAAACGTTTTTTGGGTAATTTCAAAAATAAGAATTGCAAAATAAAGAAGAAGGCTACGATGGGAAGTATGGCAATGGCCACTTCCTTGGCTTTCAACCCAAACTCGTGGAAAATTTCGCCTGCGCCTGCCTGTACGGCGTACTGGGGAAGCTGATAGGAAACTTCACCGCCCGAAGCAACGCCGAGAATCATAACGGCAAGGATAGGCCCGATAGAACAAAGCGCGATAAAACCGAAGCTGCTTTCTCTGTCGTGCTTGTCGCCAAGCGCGGCGGAAACACCCACGCCCAGCGCCATGATAAAGGGCACGGTGATAGGTCCTGTGGTTACCCCGCCCGAATCGAACGCAAGGGGCAAAAACGCGCCTTTATTTTGTTCGAGAAGGAGCGCGGCGAAGGCAAATAAAAGCAAATAGAAAAACGTCATTAACCGCGCGAGGTTCAAACGGAATACGATACGCAGTACGCCTAAGACGAGGAAAATACCCACGCCGATACCGATGGTAATCACCAACGTCGTGCCGTTGATTGCCTCTTTTACCTGTCCTGCAAGGACGGTGAGGTCGGGTTCGGCCACGGTAACGCAAACGCCCATGATAAAGCAAACGAGAAGCAAGGTTTTGAACTTGCCCGATTTAGGCAAACCCGAACCGACCTGTTCGCCCATTGGCGTCATTGCCATGTCCGCGCCGAGGTTAAAAAGCGCCATACCAAAGACAAGCCCGATTGCACAGCAGGCAAAAACCACCGTTTCGGTAACGGTGAGGGAAAATATCGGCGTAAAGCTTAATATCAATACGATTAAGGTTACGGGAAATACCGAAACCGCCGATTCTTTCAATTTTGTCCACAGTGCTTGTAACATAGCCGTCCTCATTGATAAACAATCGTTATGTCGTTGTGATTTATTATATAATAAATAAAGAATATTTGTCAACCCCTTTATATTAAGGAAAAAAGAAAAGATTTATGATAAATTGTGTAAATTGCACGAAAAATTGTTGACGAAACGCTTTTGGTGTGCTATTATAATCAAAAGTTTATAAAGCGCGCTATATGAAGACGGCAGAAGACGGGCGGTTTTGCCCGACCGAAGGAGCGAATCTCTCAGGTGATTGGAACAATCGAGAACTGTCGCTGGATAGCACTCCGGAGAATTCCGCATAAGGCGGATGCCGAAGGGGCAAAGCGGATATTTCCGCCAATCTCTCAGGCAAAAGGACAGAGAAATGCTTTTACAAAAGAACCTCTTTTTGGGGAGTTTGTATTTTCAGTATTTGTATTTGTTCGACGGAGCGCTTTTGCTCCGTTTTTTGTTTGGGAAACGGGCGTAAAAAGAGAAATAATTTTTTTGGAGGTCCACGTATGTGGGAAGCATTTATCAATGCGATTACGAAAGTAAACGCGGCAATCAATAGTGTCGTTTGGGGGTGGCCGATGATGATTCTCATCCTCGGTGCAGGTATTTACCTTACCGTTCGAACGAAAGTGTTACAAGTGCGCAAATTCGGCACGTCTTGGGGAGAAACGATTGTTCCTACCGTCAAGAGTATGCGTGTGAAGAAATCGAAAGTAGAGGGCGGCATGAAGAAAGAGAATACGATTTCTCCCTTCGAGGCGTTCGCTACCGCCATTTCGGGCACGGTAGGTACGGGTAATATCATCGGTGTAACGTCGGCAATTATGACGGGTGGTCCCGGTGCGGTATTTTGGATGTGGATATCCGCCTTTTTCGGCATGGTTACCAACTATGCGGAAAACGTACTCGGTATGTATTTCCGTAAAAAGGACAACTTCGGGGAATTTTCCGGCGGCCCTATGCAATACCTTTCCGAGGGTATGGGCAGAAACGTTAGAGGAAAAACGGGCTCGGTATTGAAATTTATCGGGAAGATGCTCGGTATTATGGCGGCGGTATTCTGCGTATTTGCCGCAATCGGTATGAGCGGCGTACAAACGAACAAGATTTCCGATACCTTCCAAAACGTATTCCCCACAGCGGACGGTACGGTTATGGGTATCATTGTCGGTGTGGTTGTCGCAATCGTTTTGGCATTGATTATCATCGGCGGTATTAAGAGTATCGGTAAAGTGGCGTCTATTCTCGTTCCGTTTATGTCGCTTATCTTTATCATTATGGCGCTTGTCGTTATCTTCGTAAATATCGGTGCGGTTGGCGGCGCGTTTGCGTTGATTTTTGGCAACATCTTCGGCTTTAAGGCGCTTGCAGGCGGCGTAGGCGGTTACGTATTTGCACAGGTAATTCAAAAGGGGCTTGCGCGCGGTATTTTCTCCAACGAAGCAGGGCTTGGTTCGTCCGTTATCGCACACAGCGCGTCGGCAACGAGAGAACCTGTTAAACAAGGTCTTTGGGGTATTTTCGAAGTATTCTTCGATACGTTTATCATTTGTACGCTTACCGCGCTTGTCGTGCTTGTTGCCGTACCTACCGAAACCATTTATGCTTCGGGGGCGTCGGATACGGGTATTTCCATGCTTGCATTTAGCAGCGTTTTCGGGAATTTCGGTAAGATTGTGTATGCCGTTATTTTGCCGTTGTTTGCCTTTACCACCATTTTGGCTTGGTCGTATTACGGCGAAAAGTGCGTAGATTTCCTTTTCCGCAAAACAGGGGATAAAGGTAGAAAAATCGCTACGACGGTATTCAAAGTAGTGTACGTATTGCTCGTTATCGTGGCGGCGCTTATCAATGGCGAACTCGCTTGGGCAATTTCCGATACCTTCAACGGCTTAATGGCGTTCCCCAACCTCATCGGTTTGGTGTTCATGGGCGGTTTGGTGGCAAAAATCACCAAGAACTATTTCGATAGAAAGAAAGGCAAGGACGTAGAGCCCATGCTTTCGGCTTACCCTGAACAAAACGCACAGTTTATCGCAGACTTGGCAGAAGAAAACGCCGAGGAAAAAACGGAAGTGCCGTCGGAAGCGGAAAACGCGGAAGTGAACGAATAAAAAATCGTTAAAAAAGATAAAAGTGAGCAAAAATCGTTGACGAAAGCGTTTTTGTGTGTTATTATATTGTATACGAAACGATTATATAAATAAATGAAAAACGCAAAAACAATTCGTTTTTCGAATTTTGAAAAGGGGAGAGGCTGCTATGAAAATTGCCATCACGAAAACGACGACTCCCAATGCGATGCCGCCGGAAGAAAAATTAGGGTTTGGTAAAGTATTTACCGACCACATGTTTATCATGGACTATGAAGAGGGTAAGGGCTGGTACGATGCGAGAATCGTGCCGTTTGGGTATATTTCCCTGCATCCTGCCTCTACGGTATTGCATTACGGCGCGGAAATTTTCGAGGGGTTAAAAGCGTACCGTCGCAAGGACGGCGGCGTGCAGCTTTTCCGTCCGATGGAGAACATCCGTCGTATGAACAATTCGGCTGAGCGTATGAGTTTGCCTTTGCTTGACGAAAAGGACGCGCTGGAAATTTTGGAAACGTTCGTAAGATTGGAAGAACGTTTCGTACCCAAATCGTTCGGTACGTCGTTGTATCTTCGTCCGTTCATGTTCGGCAACGACGAAGCGCTTGGCGTACACGCGGTAAAACGCGCTACGTTCATGCTGATAGCTTCGCCCAGCGGCAGTTATTACGCGGAAGGGATTAACCCTGTAAAAATCATGATTGAAAGCGAGGACGTACGTACGGTTAGAGGCGGCACGGGCTACGCTAAGTGCGGCGGTAACTATGCGGCGAGTACGCGTGCCGGCGAAAGAGCGGCGAAAAAAGGTTATTCGCAAGTGCTTTGGTTGGACGGCGTAGAGAGAAAATATATCGAAGAAGTGGGCGCGATGAACGTCATGTTCAAAATCGACGGCGAGATTGTAACGCCCATGCTCACGGGCTCGATTTTGCCCGGCATTACGAGAAAGAGCTGTATCGAAGTATTGAAAACGCTTGGGTATAAAGTAAATGAACGTTTGCTTTCGGTAGACGAGTTGATTTCCGCGCTCAAAGAAGGCAAATTGGAAGAAGCGTGGGGTTGCGGTACGGCGGCGGTAGTATCGCCGATTGGGAAGCTTGCTTACGGCGAGGAAGAATTCGTTATCGGCGGCGGCAAAATCGGGGAAGTTACGCAAAAGCTTTACGATATCCTGACGGGTATTCAATGGGGTGAAGTGGAAGACACCTTTAATTGGGTACACAAATTGTAAGAAAACGTATATACGTCGTAATACGGCGTCGCGCTGTGGCAACCCTCGGTTACGTACGGCTTGTACGCGCCCTCGGGTGTTCCTCGCGCTCCTTGTCTTGCTCGTATGGGGGTATGACGGAAAAACGACAACGATAACGTTTCATATAAGCAGTAACGAAAGATAGAAAAATTGGGGGGCGGCGGCTCACCGCTTTATAGATTTTTTATAAAAAATCATAAAATTCCCTAAAAAACCATAAAAAGGATATAATAGTTGGTTGACAAAACCACAAAAATGGTATAAAATAAATACAATCATATTTTGAAAAGGCATTGACGGGAAAAAAATTCGTAAAAACCGCTTTTCAGAGAGTCGACGGATGCTGCGAGTCGGCACGGATTACGAAATATAGCTCCTCCCCGAGCCGCCGAGAGAACAGCGTGATTTTCGCCAAGTAGATTCGGACGGAGTTCCCCCGTTATCGGGAAAGTCTTTTATAGGACACGAGTGGGTGAAATTCACCAAACAGAGTGGTACCGCGGAGAAATTCTTCGTCTCTTTTACGCAAGCGTTATTGGCGCGGCGAAAAGAGGCGATTTGTTTACAAAAGGGGTATCCAACGAGGTAATCATGAAGAACAGCAAAAAATACGTAAAACAATATTTCGAGCCGTGTGGCGTGACGATGGACTGGACGAAAAAATCTTCCATTGAAAAACCGCCCGTATGGTGTAGCGTCGATTTACGCGACGGCAACCAAGCGCTCGTAATCCCTATGAGCTTGGAAGAAAAACTCGAATTTTTCCAGCTTCTTTGCAAAATCGGGTTCAAGGAAATCGAAGTGGGTTTCCCTGCGGCAAGCGAAACGGAATACGAACTTTGCCGTGCGCTTATTGAACGCAATTTAATCCCCGACGACGTCACGATTCAGGTATTGACGCAATCGAGAGAACACATCATCGCCAAGACGTTCGAGGCGCTTAAAGGCGCGAAAAACGCTATCGTGCATTTGTATAACTCGACATCGGTTGCGCAAAGAGAGCAGGTGTTCAAGCGTGAGAAAAAGGAAATCGTCGATATTGCGGTATTTGGTGCGAAGCTTTGCAAACAGTACCAAGACGAAGCGGAAGGGAATATCCGTTTGGAATATTCGCCCGAAAGCTTTACGGGTACGGAACCGGAATTCGCCGTGGAAATTTGCAACGCGGTGCTCGATATTTGGCAGCCTACGGCGGATAAAAAGGCAATCATCAATTTGCCTGCAACGGTAGAGAACTCCATGCCGCACGTATATGCAAACCAAGTGGAATACATGTGCAAGAATTTGCATTATCGCGAAAACGTCGTTATTTCCTTGCACCCGCATAACGATAGAGGTTGCGCGGTGGCGGATAGTGAAATGGGATTGCTGGCAGGCGGCGATAGAATTGAGGGTACGCTGTTTGGTAACGGCGAAAGAACGGGCAACGTGGATATCGTCACGTTGGCGCTTAATATGTATTCGCAAGGCGTTGACCCCTTACTCGATTTCTCCGATTTGCCGAGCATTACCAAGGTGTATGAACGAGTGACTCGTATGAAAGTATACGAAAGACAACCGTACAGTGGACAGCTTGTATTTGCGGCGTTCTCGGGTTCGCATCAAGACGCGATTGCAAAGGGTATGAAATATCGGGTGGATAGGAACGTGAACGAGTGGACAGTGCCCTATCTCCCTCTCGATCCTGCCGACGTTGGCAGAGTATACGAGGCGGACGTTATCCGCATCAATTCGCAATCGGGCAAAGGCGGTATCGGGTATATTCTCGAAACGCAGTTCAAACTCATATTGCCCCCGAAGATGAGAGAACAGTTCGGCTATCACGTCAAGAGTATATCCGACCATGAGCATAGAGAACTTTCTTCGCAGGAAGTATACGATATATTCATTAAGGATTTCGTCAATCTTCGTGAAAAGCTCAACGTGTTGGAGGCGGGTTACGAAGAGGTGGACGATAAGCTGAAAGGCAAAATCGTTATCGAATATAACGGTGCGGCGGTGACGGTGGACGTTGAGGGCAACGGACGGCTCGATTGCGTCAGCGCGGCGATTAAGCGAGTGGCGGGCAAAGATTACGTGTTGGAAGACTACGTAGGGCATGCTTTGGAAGAAAAATCAAGTCGGATC
>JAZRRB010000293.1:0-2983 GCA_045650385.1 Candidatus Scatosoma sp.
GGCAAGGTTGTTGGGTTTAATCAATACGGCGATTACGAGCATTATAAAGTTTACGATGAAATCGACATTAGTGACTTCTTAAAGCAAGGCGAAAACGATTTCGCCTTGCTTTGTTGGCATTTTGGCGTGGATACAACGCGCTATAAAAAGGCAAAAGCAGGTGTTATTTTTGAGATTTTCAATGCAAACGGTATTGTTTTAAGTAGCAATTCAAACGTATTGTGTCGTAAATCAAAAGCCTATAAAAGTGGATATTGCAAATGTATTACGCAACAAATGGGAAACAGTTTTTATTATGACGCAACAAAAGAAGATAATTGGATGTTTGACGGACAAGGCTTTGATAATTGCGTAGAAATAGATAAAAATTGTTCATTATATCCGCGCCCGAATAAAAAGCTATTTATAGGCGAACGAAAGGATGGGCGCTTGTTAAAAAATGCTTTGACGTATTACTTGGTTGATATTGGGGAGGAAACGGTTGGGCTGCCTACGTTTTCTTTTGAAAGCGATTGTGAACAGCTTATTACAATTACTTGGGGCGAGCATATACAAGACGGTGGCGTTCGTAGAAAGATTGGGCACAGAGATTTCAGCTTTGAATACAAGGCGAAAAGTGGCTTGAACGAATATGTAAATTATATGTTGAGATTGGGTTGCCGATATCTTGAAATTTTTAGCGAGTATCCTATAAAATTGAATTATTTGGGGGTAATTCCGCAATATTATCCTGTGCAAGCGCGAGACGTAATAATCAATAGTCCAATAGAGAAAAAGATATATGATATGTGTATAAACAGTTTGCGCTTATGTATGATAGAGCATTATGTTGATACACCTTGGAGAGAGCAATGCCTTTATGCGTTTGATTCTCGCAATCAAATGTTGTCGGGATATTATGCTTTTAAAGGCGGAAATTTTGAATATGCAAGGTCGAACTTGCTTTTAATGAGCAAAGATAGATACCCTAGTGGGCTTATGTCCATTTGTTATCCTTGTGGTATAGATTTGACAATACCGTCGTTTTCGTTATGGTATACTTTATCAGTCAAAGAATATATTTTATATTCAGGAGATATGGGTTTTGCAAAAGAGGTATATTCGCGTATTTGCGAATATATTGATGCGCATTTAAAAACCCGTCAAAACGGATTAATACACCGTTTTGCAGGAAAAAATAATTGGAATTTTTACGATTGGTCCGTTTATTCCGACGGGGCTTTGCACGGGGAAGATATAATTATTCCCGATGCGCAAACGAATATTCTCACAACGATGGCGTTAAGTGCGTTTAAGGATATTTGTAGTATGGCGGGATTAAAATTCCCTTATGGTAATTTGGATAAGGAACTCGCGAAACAAACGTATGATGCTTTTTACAATAAAAAAGAGCAAAGCTTTTCCGTTACGGTTGGCGGTGCGGAATATGTGGAGTTGGTTAATGCCCTTGCCGTTGTGTTCAATATTGTTTCGGGGAAAGAAGCGGAAATAATATGCGAGAAGCTAATAAATGGTAGTTTTTTACCCTGTTCGTTAAGTATGAAATGCTTTGTCTATGACGCTTTATTAAAAACGAATAAAGGAAAATATAGAAAATTTATCTTAAAAGACATTCGTAATAATTATGTGAAGATGATAAAGAAAAACTCAACGGCTACGTGGGAAACGATAGAAGGACAAAGTGCTTTTAACGGTGCTGGTAGTCTTTGCCACGGTTGGACAGCAATGCCCGTGTATTATTATCATAAATTAGGCATTGCAAAGAAATATAGCGTATGGCGGTAAAGGCATAGTAAATACAAAGATAAATTGATTGCTTGTGATTTTATTGGCAAGCACTTCAAATAAATCAATAAAATTCAGGAAAGAAAGGAGAAATAATTATGGCAAAAATAACGCTTTGTGCATTTAGTGATGAGTCGGACGCTTCTTTTAATGGGCAAATTGCTGCATTAAAACGCAATAATATTCCTTATATGGAAATGCGTTTGGTGGACGGAAAAAATATTATAGATTATACGATTGACGAAGTAAAGGAATATAAAAAGAAGATGGACGACGAAGGCGTAGCCGTTTGGTCGTTAGGTTCGCCCATTGGCAAGGTAGATATAAACGTCGATTTTCCTAAATATTTGGAAAAAGTAAAGCACGCGGCAGAAGTCGCTGCAACGATGGGTACCGATAAGATTCGTATGTTCAGTTTCTTTAACTCCATCAACCAAAGAGAAAAAGTCTTTGAATATTTGGCGAAAATGGTGGAAGTGGCAAACGCATACGGGGTAAACTTGTATCACGAAAACGAGAAGGGTATCTATGGTGATAATATTGCAAGAGTGCAAGATATTATGGATAACGTAAAGGGATTAAAGTATATTTATGACCCTGCCAACTATTTGCAGGTGGGCGAAAAAGCTTTGGATACCTTAAACACTTTCCATAACAAGACGGATTATTTCCATATTAAAGACGTGCGCGTGGCAGTAGACGCTTTGGTGCCTGCAGGGCTCGGTGACGGAATGATAGACGAACTCGTGCGTAGAATTACGGACGAAAAAGTATTGACGTTAGAACCGCATCTTTCGGTATTCGAAGGATATTCTGCATTGGATAAAACTACGCTCAAACACGAATATGCGTTTAAGACGGCGGAACTCGCTTTTGATACAGCGGTGTCAGCGTTGAAGAAAATTATTATAGAAAACGGGTACGTAGAAAAGGGTACGTCTTTTGTAAAATAATTAAAAAGAAGGTAATAAAATGGAAAAGGTAAAATTCGGTATTATTGGTTGTGGAAATCAAGGGTCTTTTTATGCGACGCAACTTTTTGGGAAAGGCGTAATTGAAAACGGGGAACTAGTTGCAATTTGCGATAACAGGGAAAAGAAAGCGAAACTTTTAAGTGAAAAACTTGAAAATCCCGTAAACGTCTTTTACGATTATGAGAAAATGTTGCAAAGTGGAGAGGTGGATGCGGTTATTATTT
>JAZRRB010000294.1:0-1590 GCA_045650385.1 Candidatus Scatosoma sp.
TTTACCACGTCTGCGCCCGATTTGATAAGCGCTTCCGTAGCTTCTGCCGTTGCAACGTTACCCGCAATCAACGTGATGTTGGGGTATTTCGCCTTAATTTCTTCCACCTTTTTCAAAACGCCTGCCGAATGTCCGTGCGCCGTATCAATGGCAATCACGTCCGCACGAGCGTTAATAAGCGCCTCAATACGCTCCATCGTGTTTGCAGCCGTACCAACAGCCGCACCGACAAGAAGTCTGCCGTTTGCATCTCTTGCGGAGTTGGGATATTGAATGGATTTTTCAATGTCCTTAATCGTAATAAGCCCTTTCAAATAGCCCTTTTTATCCACGATAGGAAGCTTTTCAATTCTATGCTTACCAAGAATTTTTTGCGCATCTGCAAGAGAAGTTCCCTCAGGTGCGGTAACAAGCCCTTCCTTTGTCATTACGTTGGAAATGGGCTGATCGTAATTATTTTCAAAACGAAGGTCACGGTTGGTCAAAATACCAACGAGCTTACCGTTCTTTGTCGTAATGGGAACACCGCTGATGCGATATTGCTCCATAAGCGCAACTGCATCCCGAACCGAGTTTTGAGGATGCAAGAAGAAAGGATCGGTAATGACGCCGTGTTCACTGCGTTTAACCCTATCTACGTGGTTTGCCTGTTCTTCGATAGACATATTCTTGTGGATAATACCCATACCGCCTTCACGCGCCATAGCAATTGCCATGCGGCTTTCGGTAACCGTATCCATAGCGGCGCTGATAAGAGGCAAATTCAAACAGATGCTGTCCGTCAGCTTCGTCCTTAAATCAACGTCCGCAGGCACTACGTTCGATGCCTGAGGAATTAACAATACGTCGTCAAAGGTCAATCCTTCTTTTACAATTTTGCTGCTCATAGGTCTTTCTCCTTGCAATAAACGTTTATTTTCTCTTTCGTCGTAAAAACTTTTTAGCCTATCAAAGCAAGCGTTTGTTGAAGATACTCTCCATCTTCACCTTCCACGCTCAATCCGCTTAATTTCGTCTTAATCGTTTCCACCGTTGCCCCATCGTTTGCTTTTAATGCGCTAAACAACACCGCCACCAAAGCGTTTCCTTGGGGGAAAGTACCATGCAAAGACTCAAATGCGATCGTCACGGCTTCGTCCTTTTTTCCCTTTTCATACTTTGAAACGCACACTCTTCCGTAAATGAACTGCTCATAGTTTTCACCTTTCAAGCCGCAATACGTTTCAAATTTATCGTCTTTTATAAATTTTTCCCCGCAGGAAATAATTTTTGCCGTTTTATCCTCTTCGATTGCAACTTCGGTAGCGTAAGCAATAAAGTATACGTCACTGCTCCCCTTGTATGCACGTTCAGCAAAATGAATACAGGACGCTTCCATACCCATATCATATGCAATTTCCATCGAAGTCGAAGGGAACAGGGCGCACAGCCCGATAATGATAAACAAAACCAAGGCGCCAATCGCTTCAAGCGTCGTCAAAATACTTCTTGTAATGACTTTATTCAGCTCCATGCTCTACCCCTCCTATTCTATTTATCCTATTTTACCACATTAAAATAAAAAAATCAACTGTATGAATAAAATTTATT
>JAZRRB010000295.1:0-5920 GCA_045650385.1 Candidatus Scatosoma sp.
ATGTTCGACTTTATGGGTAATAAGACGAAAGTATATTATTTCGTACAACAGGTAAATAATCAACTTCTTGCTGTTGACCATTACATCATGAAAGCAACTAATCACGGCGTAATTTTCCATGGTGATATGGAAGGAGCGGACTGTCTTAAGTACAACGAACTTATCGATGAAAATGAACGCTTCCGTGAATTGGTTTCCGTTGAAGGCGATAAAGCGACGGTAGGTTGCTTCGATTATTACGGTAAGACGTGTTTGTACGTTGTAAACGGCGATATGGCTAACAATGCGGCAATGACGTTGCGTTTTGATAATAGATACGCGTACGAAGTAATTCAACGTGGACAAACGGCTAACGTAAAAGGTTCTAAGATTAACCTTAGCCTTGCCGCTGGCGAATCTGCATTGATTGTCTTAAAGTGAGGTGGAAAAAATGAAGAAAAGAACGAAAATTCTCTCCTTTCTATTGGCTGTATGCACGTTTGGCGTATTGGGCGCGTTAACGATTGGTTCGGTATCGGCGTCGGCGGCTGATAAATCGTATGAAGTTAAAGATAACCATACGATTGAAGTGCAAAGTGGTTTTAAGTCCGGCTTTTTTGGGACGGTATCCAATCACGCTGAAAATAAAGGCGTATCCGTTGAATTTGATTTGTATGAATCAAACCTCAAAACGATAAACTATAACCCTGATTTCGACGTAATGTCTACTTCGGGTACAGGTGGTTCAATGTCCTGCGTATCGTTTGTATTCGGAAGAGAGCAAGCCAATTTCCCTGATAAAGACCCGAGCCATGTCCATGCCCCTGCATGGATGTCGTATATTCCAACCGACCATAACCTTGGTGGTTTCCAATATTTCAGTAATGGGCAAATCAAAGAATGGGCGGATCAAGGTAATAGTGCATTGATTACCGAATATATCGGTTATCCTTCTCTTTTCATGGAACCTGGTTATAGCTATAAGGTTATGCTTCGTCAATCCGCTTTTGAATTTGAAGGAAAAATCTACAATCAAGAGGGGATGCGTTGGTACTGCGTTGAACGTAAAGGTATATTTGATGACGCTTCTCAATACGAAGTATTATTTGCATACCAAAGAAAGTTAGGTGGTCAAATTAGCCCCGGTACGCTTGCGGGTATGGAAATTCAAGGGCTTTGTAAGAAAGGTAACGATTCGACGGGGCAATGTTCTATCGACGGAAAAGGTCATTCACTTGAAATGACGTTGGATAATTTCCGCGTATACGACGGTTACGATTTAGAAACTGCTAAAAATACGGACGGTTATATTGTTCGAGAAGAAAACTTTGAAAAGATAGACGAAGAAAAAATTAATCTGAACAATACCACTAAGTACGCGGCGGAAGTTAACAAGTTTGATGGTAAGGATTATTTGGAATTTGATAGCAAAGTTCGCTATGTTTCTGTAAACTTTGGCCGAGTTATCAGCGAAACCGTGGGGAGTGGCGATAAAGGTGAAGTTGTTGGCGACTCGATTGAGGACCGCACCGTTTGTCGTTTGTGGTTGAGAGAAAAACCTCTTTATACGGTCGAATTTAAGGACGAAACTGGAGAAGTTCTTGAAACGAGAAATACCTTCATTGGACACGATTTCTCAGGTACAAAGATTTTTACCAAAGACGGACAACAAGTATACCAATTTGACTATTCCGAATATGCTAAAGACGAGTTCAAGGTATTGCCTTCGAAGGGATACTTTGAAGTATCAGGTAAGCCAGTTCCTTACTTGACAATGCGTTTGTTTAGCAGTGATGCCACAGTTAGCAATAAAGTGAAGCGTGTTTCGGCTATAGGAAGATTCCCTTTGACGAGTGATTTGTTGGAAAAACCTGATCATGAGTTGGTTGGTTTCTCGGTAAATGAAGATTGTTCCACGATCGATTATAAGATTGGCAACGTAGTGGATATGAAATGCCAAGACGTTTCGTTGTACGCGATTTGGAAACTGAAAGAATTCAATACCGTATACAAATCTGGACATATGGTAATGGATACCCAAATTACTAATCCCCGTGAAGTGCCTTTCTATAATGGCGCTACGCCTGAAAAGAGAAATTACATATTCTCTGGTTGGGATACAACGTTTGAAATAGATAAGTCGCAAACAATTTCTGCGAAGTTCGTACAAATTGCAGACGTAAACGCAGATAATAAAGCGATGGCTACAGAGGAAAAGACTACATTTAAGAAAGAAGGATATGGCTCGTATGCTATTGTAGACGTTTCCTTTGACTTACTTGTATTGCCGCAAGGCGCAAAAATCGAGATTTTAGGCGCGGATATAACCAAATATGTCGAGGAAGGCTATTCGATTAAAATATCCGTTGACAAAAAAGGCACGATTACCATAGCGAAATCTTATATTGGTGAAAACGACTACGTTAAGACGGGAACGGCTGTGGCTAATTCGTCTAACAATGAATCCGTAGAATTCAGTTTTGAAAAAGGAATTGTGTTTGATACGTTGGCGATGTCTTTCGACGGCAGAAATACGTTTGTAGACACGTTTGAAGGTGCTGAATCGGGTATTAGCGAGGGCATTTACCAAAACTATTACACTGTAAGCGGTAGCGCTAGCATTAAGCCTTGGGCTAAAAACCTTACAGTTACCTTTAAGAACGCAGATAGAACGATTGCGGTTGTACCTACGTATGAAGGCGGTAAAGTTAAGCTCCCTGCAAAGGTAGAAGGCGCTGTAGACGGCTTTACGTGGAACAGAACGCAAGAACAGTTGAATAACGTTACTGAGTCTATAGATGTTGAAGCAAAAGGTTTTGAATGGAAAGATTGTACGGTTAACTTTAAGGTAACAAGTTTGTTTGGCTTCCTTCCAGTTAGTGGTATTCCATTTAAGTCTATACCAGACAAACCTGTAACACAAAAATATGGCACGGAATTTGAATTGCCTTATGAGGTTTATCCTGATTCCCAATATGCAATCATTGGTTGGACGGACGTTGAAGGTAGCAGCTTTGCAAAATACACCGATACGTACGTATTCACAAATTGGGAAAAGCCGACGACGTTGTATTCCGTTTGGGGTGGAAAAAGCTTAACGGTAGTATTCTGCGATGAAAATGGCGAGCCTTTACCAGACGGTGAACAAACGATTGAGTATTACGGCTCGGCGCTTTATAAGGGCGAAGTTCCCGCAAAAGAAGGATACAAATTCATTGGTTGGGATAAATCGACGGTGAACGTAACCGACAAGGAAGCAGATAAAGAAGGTAAGGTTTACTTTATTGCGCAATACGAAAAAGTTCTTGCAAAAGTACAAGTGTCCGTTCTTGGCGGTACAGGTTCAGGTCTTTACACGGAAGGCGACGAAGTAACGGTAGAATTCAGCGATATTGCCGGTCTTGAATTTATAGATTGGGTAGTTGCTTCTGGCGAAGTAGAAGAAGTGTCGAAATCGGGCAATTCGTTTACGTTTATCGTTGGAAATGAAGACGTTGAGATTCAAGCTATTCAAGAAGGTGAAGAACCGGGTGTAGTGAAACCTCCTGAATCTGCTGAAGAGGAAGGTTGTGGCTCTATCGCATCCATTGGTATGGTATCGATTGCTTTGATACTTGGTGGTGCTTGCTTTGCGTTGAGACGTAAGGACGAAAAGTAAGGAGTTTTAACTTAAAATGAAAATGTTTGATGAGTTTTTAATTGGTTCGTGGGTAACCTATTTCGATTATAAGATAATGAGCCAGGAAGACCAAATGAAACGTTTGGCGGAGTTAGGGGTGAACTATCACCCCTTCCCGTTTTCTTGGTATGAAGTAGAAACACGTGACGGATTAGACGATTGGAAAGAAATTGACCGTCTTTGTCAAAAATACAATATTCTTTACGGTATGGTAACGACGAATGATAAAGGCGGAAATAGCGACGAAGCTTTCGAAAAGAACATCGCATACGGCAAAGAAATGAGCGATAATTTGGTAGTGTATTATCTTTTTGACGAACCGAGATACGACCAAATTCCCATGCTTGCAAAATGGGCAAAAAAATATCGTGAAGCAGATAAAAGGGTTTTCCCCGCTTTTAATTTATTCCCTTCCTACGTGTCTTGTCGCACATTACGGGTTGGCTATGAAGGATTTTTGCAAAAAATCGTGGATGAGGTAGGCGCGGAAAATATGGCATTCCTCAGCTTCGATTATTATCCGTTTAATGCAAAAGACACAAAAGGCTCGATGTTCACGGATATGGAAGATATTCGAAAGGTTGCTTATCGCAACGGCAAATTGCGCACGCACGGCTTTATTCAGGCGAATAAATGGAGTGGTATGCGTATGCCGAACTTTGAAGAAATTTGCTGGCAAGCATATTCGTATTTGGCGTACGGTTTTAAGGCGATTTCCTATTTCAATATCGTTTCTCCCAACGGTACGAACACGGAGGGCTTTACCGACGGGTTGATTATGCAAGACGGTAGTATTCCTCACCCCGAACTTCTTGAAAACATTAAAGAACTTAACTGGGATATTCGTGCGATTGGTAACGAACTGCTATCTACCCATACGGTACATGCATATCATACGCGCGAGGTAGACCATTATTCGGCGGATATGGTTGAATGTTTACCCAAAGATTATTATATTCAAAGCTTGACGGAAGAACAGCCGTTTATTATTTCGCAATACGATGCGGACGACAAATTTATGATTGTTAATCGCGATTTTACGTGGGAAGGCGAAGCAAAGTTTGCGCTCAAAGACGTAAAAGAAGTTTTTGTGTTTGATCCTAAAACAAAGGAATACAAAACCTGCGATTATAAGGACGGCATTTTGACGGTTGCTTTCAAAAAGGGCGAAGGATTCCTTTTCAAGCTGAATAAAGAATAATTATATTCATATAAGCGAAAAAATTAATAGGAAAATGAACGTAGCGTTGTTGTTTTTTTATGTCTTAAAGGCGTGAGAAAACAACACGTTGCATTTTTAGGGATAGAACGCTAAAATTCAATAAACTTTGCGATGGACGTACAGTCTTGACATTTATACATAAATGTGATATAATAAAAAAGCTATTATGAATCTATTGTTGTAGAAACCCAATTTTTGATAATTTGATGTCGAGTATAGATAAGAAGCGTTTAGAGGAAATAAGATGAGAAAAAAGGTTGTTACAATTTTATTGGCGATAGGTGCTACTCTTTTATTGTCCGCATGTGGCGGTGAAGACGAGGCAAAAAAAGTCAGTGTTACGTTTAAGCAAGACGGTCAACAGGATATCGTAAAGACGTTAGAGGTGGGGGAATCCATTTATGATATTCCTACGCCAATGGATAAAACAGGCTATACGGTTGCTTGGGATACCGACGATTTTACACATATCTATGAGGATATGACGGTATATGCGGTAGAAACAGCGAATACCTATACCGTAACGTACAATGCAAACGGCGGGGTATTAGAGAACGCAACGCAAGACGTAACGTACGATACGGAAATAACGCTTAAAACGCCAACGCGGGCGGATTATTACTTTGCTGGTTGGTATTACGGCGAAACGCTTATGAAAAACGGAAAATGGACGATTGCAAGCGACGTTACGCTTGTTGCCGCGTGGGAGGACGTTCGTCCTACGTACACGGTAACGTTTGTTGACGGCGGATTCCATAAAGAAATAGCCGTTAAAAAAGGCGATTCCGTAGCGGATAACGCCGTGCCTGAATTCATAGGAAAAACTGGGTATACGGCGGCTTGGGATAAAGCGTATACGAATATTCAAGCGAATACGACGATAACGGCGGTATACTCCCCGATAACGTACACGATTACCTATCAGGCGGAAGGACATGCGATTGACGGAACCACGGCAACGCTTACTTTTGATGCGCCTTGTGCCGCATTGGATATGAGTTTAACAAGCGCTGAATATGATTTCCTGGGTTGGAGATACG
>JAZRRB010000296.1:0-5728 GCA_045650385.1 Candidatus Scatosoma sp.
GAACTGTGTAGTAGAGGTTGATTATAAAGCTGCAACAAGTGGTACGATGCCTGGTTTGATGGGTTCTTGTACAGCAAACCAAGTGAAGATTGATAACGTGTTCGTTATTTCGGCTAACTCTTCGGATAAGTTTATTACCACTGACGGTGGTGCAACGATTACCAATTCGAAGATTTACGCGTCGGCTGACGATTTCAAGGCGGAAGTAACGGCACGTCCCGAAGGCTTTGATGCAGAATATTGGGAAATGCAAGACGGCATGCTCGTGTTCAAAACGAAGTAAATTGTTGGATTGTTAAACTATCTCAATTTTACGATATCCTGCGTGGATATGATTACAATTGAAAATAAGTAACGAAAGAGGGGCGAGTAAATCGCTCCTTTTTTGTATATAGTCATGTAAAAAACGCATGTTGCACCGAAAAAGCAATAAATTTTATCAAATACGAAAATATTTGAACGAAGAAAAGGAAAAAAATGCCAAAAAACTGAGAAAAAACGTCAAAATGAAAGGAAACAATCAAAAAACGCTCGTTTCCAATAATCAATTTTGATTATCGCTCAACCTTTCTTCTATTTATTTCAATAATGGCTTTTACTATGGACAAAGACCTTTATCTATGATAAAATAATATAGCAAAATTATTTTTATTATGAGGGTATTATGCGTATAGGTATTAATTTATCGGAGTTGCACTATCCCACTCGTAAAGAGTGGCTTGCTTCGTTAAAAGAAAATGGCTTTAGTGCGTTGGATTATACTGGCGAATATTTAGGTCGTTTAAGTCCTACGGAAGAAGCGGATTATTGTAATGCGTTGAAAAAGGAAACGAGAGCAGCGGATGTGATTATCAGTCAAACACATGCGCCCATCAAAATCAATTGTCCTGAAGAAGAATTCTTATCGAAAGCATACTTTGAACAAATCAAGTTTGCGATTGAAAGAACGGCGAGATTGGAAGCCCCTTATATTGCAGTACATCCTTACGTACCGCAAGGCTTGGACGAATTTATCAATGCAAGATATTACGATTATTCGAAATTTATCGATCACAACAAAGAGCTGAATTTGAAGTTCTTCTCTCAGTTTATCCCGATATTGAAACAAACGGGCGTTAAGATTTGTATTGAAAACTTGTTTGCATACGACGTACTTTTGCAAAGACACGTGTTGGCAACGTGCGGCAATCCTGACGAAGCGAATTACTACATCGATCAGTTGGGTGACGAGTGCTTTGGTTGCTGTTACGATAGCGGACATTTGAATCACTTCGGCTACGACGAAGCGGAATATATCCGTAAGTTAGGTAAGAGAATCAAAATTGTACACTTTAACGATAGCTGGGGCAAAGACTTCCATGGCATGGATTGGCACTTGATGCCTGGGCAAGGCGATGTCAATTGGGATAAGATTGCAAGCACGTTAAAAGAGGTTGGGTATGAAGGAACGGCAAGCTTTGAGGTTGTTCCTCGCCGTGGTAAATTGTTCAATGCACAATTGCGATACATCGGCGAAGCAGGAAACGCAATTTTCAATACCTAACAAAAAATAAATTACGATAAAAATTGGAGGAATAATATGAGAGGTAAAAAATTTTTATTGGCGTTAATGTCTGTCTTGATGATGACATCGGTAGGTGTTGCGTGTGGAGAGGAAACGCCTGAAGAGGATAACAACCCTTCTTCGTCGCAAACTCGTGATATAACGATTACGCTTGATAAAACAGAAGCGACAATGAATATTTTCGACACGTTGACGCTCGAAGCCGGGGTTAAGGGCGCGGAAAAGGACGAACTTGAATGGTCTTCTTCCAACGAAGACGTTGCAATTGTAGAAGACGGCGTTGTAACCCCCGTAAGTGCTGGGGTAACAACCATAACGGCATTTATCGGTGAAGAAGCTTACGCAGAGTGCGAAGTTAACGTTGAGGCAGTCGAAGGGCCCGTTCAATTGATTGCGCCTGAAGATGAGATTGAACTTGAAATCAAGAAATCTAAATCGCTTGCTGTTGTTGGATATGCAAAAACGATTGAACTTACCCATGGTGTATATAGCTATGAAATTAATAAAGAGGGAAAAGATATCGTTTCGGTTGATGAAGAGGGTGTAGTAACTGCTCTTAAAAAAGGTACGGCAACGATTACGGTAAACGCTACGTTTGACGGTTTCAGCGAGGAAGACCAACCCAAAGCGAAAGAAATCAAGGTTTCCGTTATCGACGTTGTTAGAAAGGATATGAATTCTCTCGTTACCGTATACGAAAACCGCATTGATAATAATGGCAACGTATCTATTGATTTGAGCGATTACACGGAACTCACCGGCGTTACGAAAGTTGCAATCGGCGATACAAATTACAAACCTGTATATACGGAATCAAACAATGTAAAAACATTAAATATTGCTAAATCTGATGTGAAAGATTCTGTTGTGGGCGGCGAAAATAAATTATTTATTGAAGGTACGACGTCTACAGGGAAAATTGAACTCAGCGGCGAAATGTTCTACGTAGATTATGCAATTGGCACAATAGATGAATTAAATGCATTTGGTTCTGCATGTAACACAAATACCTTGGGGAAATCTATCTATGCGATTCTTACGGATGATATTGATTACCGCGGTAGTTCGTTTACAAACGTATTCCCGATGGCAAACGGTGTATTCAGCGGTACGTTAGACGGTCAAGGTTATACGATTAGCAACGTAACGTTTACGCACTCTTTGTTCCCTGTTATAAGAAAGGCAACGATAAAGAATATCGCCTTTGTAAACCTTGATAAGAATACGAAAAATGGCGGCGGTTTCTTGGCAAACGAGCTTTCTAATTCCCTTGTGGATAACGTATATATCTACGGCAGAGTGACGAAGCACACGGTAGGTGATGTTGGTTCGGTTTATGGGTATGGTAAGAGTGTTGTAATTAAAAATAGCTTCTTCAATTTTGATTTCGCGTCCAATCCTAAAACCACCCCGGTGCTTTCTTATACGGTTCAAGCCGATACAAAATTTGAAAACGTACGCGTGCTTTCCACCAATTCTAACGGAAACTTGTATCACAAGGAGGATGATAATACAACACCGACACCGACGAAGGACGATAATACGAAACTGTACACTTCGGTAGAAGCGTTCCAAAAGGAAGTATCCTCTGTTCCTATGGGATTTGACACCGATTATTGGACGATGGAAGACGGTATGCTTACCATGATTGCACCAAATGCTTTGCCTGTAAGAACGCTTGTAGGCGAACAAGTTGTTGCGAAAAATAGAGGCGGTTCGCTACAGTATGACCTTAGCGGATTTAACGTTGACTCGTTGGAGAGCGTAACGATTGGTGGATATAAGGTTGATAAATACGCGTATGCAAACAACAAGCTTACGGTAGAGACAGTAAATATTCCCAAAACGTCGGGACATGTAGAAGTTTCCATTATTACTAAGACGCAAAAGATTAAAGCCAATGCATACGTAGTAGATTATGCTATCGGCAGTGTGGCAGAATTGAACGCGTTTGGTGCGTACATTGATGGTTTGAACGTAACGAGTGAAAGCGTTGTACCCGAATATGTGTATGCAATTCTTACGGATAATATCGATTACAATAATGGCAATTGGTATGACGTATACGATAGCGGCTTCTTCAACGGTACGTTCGATGGTCAAGGCTATGCAATTAGTAATGTAAAAGTTAAGAACTCGTTCTTCGTTGGTATAAGAGGACAAAATAGTTCTACGAACCCTGCAATTATCAAAAACGTAGCGTTTGTAAATATTGACAAAGCTACGGCAAACGGCGGTGGTATCTTAGCAAACTATACTTGTAATGCACATATCACCAACGTATACATCTCGGGTAAAACAACAGTAAACACAGGTGCGGCTGGCGCGATATACGGTTATGGACCTTTCGTAACGATTAAAAATTGCTTGTTTGAATTAGATTTCCAAAGCAACGCAGGACAATCGGCGGCAATTTCTAACACGGTACAACAAGGCACGACGTATGAAAACGTATATGCAATTTCCACCAACTCTAACGGAAAATTGTATGCTGGTACGACACCTACGGAAACCAACACCAAGTTGTATACCTCTATTAATGCGTTCAAGGCAGAAGTAACGGCAGTTCCCTACGGCTTCAACACTGAATATTGGGAAATGGAAAACGGCAAGCTTGTGTTCAAGAATGCGTAATCATAAAAGATTGTTGTAAAATCAAACAAAGAAATAGTATTTGATTAAACGTAAAAGAGTTATCCCGTAAGGTGGGATGCTTTACGGGAAACTCTTTGAAAATACGTTTCGGCTGTATTCAAATATTTGCACGGCGTTTGTTTATAGGTTGTTATATAATATTGTAATAATAAAAGTAAACGATACTGTAAAAGATATAAATATAAATGGAGATATTTATAATGGCAAAGAAGGAATATGAAAGGCTTGAATTAGAGATTATATTAATCGAGTCAATGGACATTGTCACCTTATCCGACCAAGAAGGTAAAGACGAATGGGGCGACGACATGGATTGGGATGAATAAAGGAGTGAGCAATGACTAAAAAAGTTAAAAAATCAATTTTAATTGGTTCTTTAGCGGTGGTTGTTCTCTCGGGTTTCGTTGTGCTTTTAACATTTATGTTAAGAGAACCTAAAGACAACAATAACGACAAGGAAAATTCTCCGTACTACGAGGAAGAAAAAGACGTTATTGCCGACGACATTGAGTGGGATTAATAAAGGAGGGTAAAGATGACTAAAAAATTTAGAAAATCATTGATAGTTACTAGTGCGCTAGCAGCTACGTTCTCTATTTTTGGTATAGTTGCATCTATGTCTTCAACGAAAGACATGGATATTCAAGCATACGCCGAAACGGCGACGGAAGATGTATTTGAAATGAAAGAGGGCGCTTCTATTCGCCTTCATGACCCCAGCGGTCTTCGTTTCAAAATCAAATTATCCGAAAGCAAAAAGAATGAAATTTTTGATAACGGCAAAACGCTTGGTATGTTCATTTTCCCCGAAACGTATCTTGATGACGTTTCACAATACGAAGAGGGGGCGTTTTCGGGAGGAAAGGTAGAATATTCCAAGCTGATAAAGAGGATTGAGATATCCTTCGTCGAGGGTAATTTATATAAGCAAGGCGACTATTATTATGCCAACGGCGTTAACGCCAATATGTATATCCAAAATTACAATAGAAACTTCGTCGCTGTTGGTTACATATTAAACCCTGACGGCACGTACGAATATACGGACTATGCAAGAAGTGCCATTTCGAGAAGCATATCCTACATCGCTACGGAAGCGTATAACGCTGGTGAATATCAGGATAGAATGGCAAATATCATTGAAAAATCCATTTACACAGCATATGGGGTTAAAGCAAAAAAGGTAGAAGACAAGACGACAGAGACAGGGGAAGACGACAAGGAGAAAGTCGTTGAATACACGTATTCCTATAAAAAAGGCAACACTTCTTATACGGATAAATCGTATGAGGAACTGAAAGCCGATCTTCCTATTGGTATTTCCGTTGCTGGGCTGAATGACGCAGGCAACAAATTGGCACCAGGGGAAAAGCTGAAATTAAAGCCTACCATAACGGTTGCCGGTACTGCGGTTAACGTACCCAATCTCCCTCTTAGCTATAACGTAGAAGGTGGGGTTGTATGTGAAGACGGAACGCTTTTGGGGGCGGAACTTGGCGCAGGTAAATT
>JAZRRB010000297.1:0-2085 GCA_045650385.1 Candidatus Scatosoma sp.
TCGCCAATGCCACGACCAAACCACTCGCGGTAAATATAACCGCTATACGACTGATCCCCCCACGTCGCGTCCACCGTATACCATACGCCGTCGAGGTTTACCATATTCCAAGCATGTCCGCAAATTTCCTCTTTCGTTTCCCCTGCCTCGCCGCTAACGGTAATCGCTTCCAATCCGTTCAGCGTGCAAAGATATTCAAACGCTTTTGCGTACGTTTCGCATACCCCTTTTCCCTTTTCGGCAATACCTACAAGCGTATGCGCCCATACCGCGTCTTCGGGAATCGTATTTTCTTTGTCTTTATACGCATATTCCGTGGAAAGAATTACGTAATCGTAGATGGTAAGCGCCTTTTCAACGTCCGTCATCTCTTCCGTCAAATAGCCCTGACACCCCTCTATCATCTCCACGATTTTTCCTTGGATACCTGCGCGTACGCTACCCGATGCGTATTCCTCAAAAATTTGTAAATTTAACGTTTCTTCGCCGTACGTTACGGCATTATCCATCCAATAAAATTCGGGATATTCCATGCGGAACGTCTTCCAAACGGCCACCGCCTCGTCCGCCGTCAAAGAATATTGCCCAAAATCCAGCGTTTCTACTATGTATAAATACGTTTCTTCCACTTTACCGTCTGCGCCCTGCAAAAGCTGCTTAGACGGCGTTACCGTTTGATTTGCCTTCAAAGCGCAACTCGCGTTGTATAAATCAACGTAAAAGCGGCAAAATCCCTCGCCGTTTTCCATGTTCGCAAAATAGCGGTACCCATACTGCGATGAAACGCTAACGCTCTCCGGCAACGGCGTCACCTCCGCGTTTTCGTCCGATTGCGAACCGTCCGTTTCGCCACCCGTTTGCTCGCCGTCGGTGGAATTTGTTGCCGAAAAGCCTCTAATATCGCAGCCCGTCAACCCCAGCATCGCAAACGCAAGCAATGCACATGAAATTTTACGAACGGTTTTTTTCATAACCAAACTCCTGTTTTTAGAATATTTCCATCAATACGCCGTGATCCTTTAACCATTTACGGCGTAGTTTCCAATCGGGGATATACCGCTCCACCTCACCCCAAAACGCGGCGGAGTGGTTTTTATGTTTAATATGCGCCAACTCGTGCACGATTACGTATTCAATCACTTCTTTGGTCGTATACAGCAAACGGAAGGTGTAGCGAATTTTATTATCCGCCGAACAAGTCCCCCAACGAGTTTTCGCACTCGATACGCTCACCTTTTGAAAGGTAACGCCCATTTCCGCCGCCTTTTGCGCTGTCACTGCGGTAAAGATACGCTTGGCGTTGTCTTTCAACCATTTCAACAGCCGCGCACTCGGTTTTTCTTTCGGCAAATACAATATACCGTTTTCGCCGTCAAAACAAACCCTCGCGCCCTCATAAAGACGAATACGACAATCTTTGCCCAAAAGCAAAAACACGTAACCGTCCAAATTCTCATTGGGCAAAGGCGCAAGCAAATTCTCTTTTTCCGTTTTTTTCTTGTTAATCCAAGCCTGTTTCTCTTCCAAAAACGCAAAGATTCGTTTCTCGTCCACGCGTTTTGGCGCGCGCACGATCACTTTGCCGAAATGGTCAATACAAACGGCAATCGATTTGCGGTTAGAATAGATAATCTTATCGGGAATTACCATAGATACTTATTCGTTTTCGTAGCCTCTCGGATTACCGCTTTGCCAACGCCATTGATCTTCGCACATCTCTTCAATGCCGAATTTCGCCTCCCAGCCAAGTTCCTTTTTCGCCTTATCGGGACAAGCGTAACAAGCCGCAATATCCCCAGGGCGACGTTCACAAATCTTGTACGGCAATTTCTTACCGCACGCCTTTTCAAACGCCTTAATCATATCGAGTACGCTATACCCGTTCCCCGTGCCGAGATTATAGATATGTACGCCACTTTCGTTGCATTTTTCAATCGCCGCGATATGTCCAAGCGCCAAATCTACCACGTGGATATAATCGCGTACGCCCGTCCCGTCGGGGGTGTCGTAATCGTTGCCAAATACATTAATACAAGAAAGTTTTCCGCTTGCCACTTGTGCCACGAACGGCATCAAGTTGTTGGG
>JAZRRB010000298.1:0-2468 GCA_045650385.1 Candidatus Scatosoma sp.
TGACCCCCGAAGCAAGCCCGAGAAAAAACGCATTTACTTTCGGGGAAATCTCCCCCTTAAAGAAAAACACGACAGCCGCCCCAATCGCCGTCGTAATAAATATAAACGAAAAACCGAGCACGGTTATCCACAAACTATTCATCTTTTTATCTCCCGTGTTTCCTGACGTTTGCGCAGGTGTAGCTATGTACACCTATCCACTATCAGTATACGCGCGAAAGAAAAAACACGTTCGTATGAAAAAAAGCCTTTGCATTAAACAAAGGCTTTTTTATCTTATTCGATTTCTATAAAATATCCCTCGCCGCAAGGAATTTGTAAATGTAACGTGCCGTCCACAAGCGCAATTTTTTCTACTTTTGCGTTCGGTTTATACACCGTAACCGCTTTCACACCGTTAAAACACAGGGAAACGTTGATAAAAGGAATACGTTTTTCAGGATAAGGGTTTGTGGCGTTTGCTAACATATACGCTTTTTTATCCGCATTTTCGCAACTTTCGAACTGCCCGATAAGCAAATCGCCGTCCGTTTTCACGTTCGTGATATCTCTTAATTTATCTATTTCCCAGCCCTCTAACTGTTTGAATAGTTCACACTTATCCCCAATCCAAAAGGCTTTCGTTCCTTCCCAATCGTAGGACATATACACGTCTTCGAGGGCTTTGATATCTTTTAACGCGCGTTGCACGTAAGCGTACGTGTGCGTTTTTTGTCCGTTTCTATCTATAAGTGCATCGGAAATGGCGTATCCGTCGCCATCCTCGTCTTTGAACATGGAAAAATAGCAAAACGCCTGAATACCGTGCATACCGAACGCCAAGGACGTATAGCATTGCCACGCCCACATTTCGTAATCTTCAAGGTTGCGTTTGCCCTCAAAGCCCATACATTGTAAATATACGTACGCGGGCACGTATCTGTCAAGTTCTTTGCTCAATCGTCTGGCATGGTGCGCGATTACGGCAAGATTATAAAAATAATCGGGTTTGATAAACGCATCTCCCCAAAGCTCGTGCTTGTCTATTAAGGCATAATGGTCGAAACTGAGCGTGTACGGCTTTACCGTATCGCAAAAATGCGCCACGTAATCCTCGTAGGTCTTATAGCCCTCGCTTCCTTCCCAATCCCCAAACAGTTGCCAACCTTGGGCGTAGTGGGGAAAAAGATTGACAAAAAACTCATGATTTGGATAGTTGACGTCAAACCAATCTTGCGCCGCGCGAATCGCTTCGAATTTCATGCCGTTCGGCTCGTCCGAGGCAAATATTCCTGCAAAAGAGGGATATTTTGCAAATCTGTCGTAATGCTTTATCATTTCCTCTTTACAACTTTCATAGCGAGCCCACGCCTCGTCGTACGTTCCGCCTTGACGAATAAGGTGCGCCAAGCTGTACGCACTCCAATCATAGTTGGTGACAAATACCTTTACCCCAGCCGATTCTCCGCCCTGCATCGAACGTTCAACGTGTTCTTCCAATTGGTCGTAACCGATAGGTTGGGCATAATCAAACCCACAATCCGCCATCATTTTCCACTGCTCAGCGGTGTTAAAATCGGGGTTGTTCACATATTTCGGGTCATCCGCCGTATTGGCACATGGGGGCGTGCCGTACGCCACGTAACGGAATTTTCTGGGTACTTGAAAAGTCTTTTCATACTGTTTTTCCTTGGGTTTTATTGTATAATTTATTGTAACACACTTTTTCCCATTTGGCAATAGGCTTTTCTTGATAATTTTTGCCTATTTCTAAAAAAATCCATCCTTTGAAACAAAATAAATATCCCCGCGTGAAAACGCGGGGTATTCCATATGCGGGCGAAGCCCTATGCTACCAGCCACCCTCTACAAGGGTATTGAGGTCTGCCATTTGCATATTATTCCTTGAATGGGCTATCTGGGAAATCTATCCGTAATTGTTCCCCAAGTTTATCTTCTTTCAGTTGATTTTCGATATATTCTTTTATCTTTTGGGTATTTTTTCCTACTGTATCGACATAGTATCCCTTGCACCAAAACTCTCTATTTCGATATTTGAATTTAAGATTCCCCCATTGTTCATATATCATTAGACTGCTCTTTCCTTTGAGATACCCCACGAATGATGCTACGCTCATTTTTGGGGGAATCTCAACCAACATATGTACGTGGTCTGGACATATTTCCGCTTCTATGATATTTACGCCTTTCCATTTGCACAATTCTCGTAGAATTGCTCCTATTTCTCTTCCTTTTGCCCCAAACATTGTTTTTCTTCGATATTTTGGCGCAAATACTATATGATACTTGCAATTCCACTTCGAATGTGCTAAACTATGTATGTCATTCACTTTGAATGTCCTCCTTTTGGTTTTTATTTTGGGTTTGCAGACCTCAATTTATTATACCAAAAGGAGTTTCTATTTTCAAGAATTATATGTTTAACATCTTTTGAACCCCGCGTCTAACGCGGGGTATTCTTATTACAA
>JAZRRB010000299.1:0-4005 GCA_045650385.1 Candidatus Scatosoma sp.
CACTTTGAATGTCCTCCTTTTGGTTTTTATTTTGGGTTTGCAGACCTCAATTTATTATACCAAAAGGAGTTTCTATTTTCAAGAATTATATGTTTAACATCTTTTGAACCCCGCGTCTAACGCGGGGTATTCTTATTACAATAAAAAAGAGAGCCGAAGCTCTCTTTTTTTATTTACCACTTGGTAGGTACGCCGTCGACGTAATGCCAATAATTGCCGCCGTCATTAGGCACGTCCGCCTCGTTTTCCACGTAATAATACCGCGTTGGCCAAGTTAAATAGCTGTTAGAAGAGCCAATACTTATCCCCGACCAATCGCTTGCCGTACCTTTATAATATACGCTCGTTAAACTATGGCAATATTCGAACGCAGAAGAACCGATACTGGTTACACTGTCGCCGATTACCACGCTCGTTAAACTATAGCAATCATAGAACGCACCCTCCCCGATACTTTCTACACTGTCGCCAATTTCCACGCTCGTTAAACTACCGCAACCAGAGAACGCATAGCTGGATATCTTTGTTGCGCTTGTCAATTTCGCTTCCGTTACCAATACGTCGTTGATATATAAACTTGCACCATTCAACAACGGATTTGCATCGCTATCACCAAACGAAATTTGCACCCAATCGTCTATCGTACCTTTATAATATACGCTCGTTAAACTATCGCTATCTTCGAACGCATAATTACCGATACTGGTTACACTGTCGGGGATTACAATACTTCCCACACGAGAACAACCGGAAAACGCACTACCCGCAATTATTTTCGTTTCTTCGTGAATTTGATAGTTACTGTAATTGGTGCTTGTGCATGCCACTAAAACAAGATATGGATTAGCCTCGTTCCCTAAATATTTTGCATTGCCATAGGTTGCAAACGTTAAATTATCACAACCAGAGAACGCAGAAGAACCAATCGTTGTCACGCTATCGGGAATGGTTATGCTGGTTAAATTGTAGCAATTATAGAACGCATACCCATTTATCTTCGTTGCCGTTGTCAATACGGCTTCCGTCACCAATTGATTGTTGATATATAGATTTCCCGCATAATATAATGGATTCGCCTCACTTCCACCAAACTCTATTTGCACCCAATCGTCTATCGTACCGTTATAATATACACTCGTTAACCTACCACTACACCAATAGAACGCATTATCCTCAACCTTCGTCACGCTATCACCAATAGTCACACTCGTTAAACCGATACAACTTTGGAACGCAGAAGAACCAATTGTTGTCACGCTGTCACCAATAGTCACACTCGCTAACTCGCTACATCTTTCGAACGCAGAAGCACCTATCGTTGTCACGCTGTCACCAATAGTCACACTCGTTAAACTGCTACAATAACGGAACGCAGAAGAACCAATTGTTGTCACGCTGGCACCAATAGTCACACTCGTTAAACTGCTACATCTTTCGAACGCACCCTCCCCGATACTTTCTACACTGTCGGGAATAATAACGGAAGTGATATCTTTTTCACAAAAGGCACTATCATAAATCTTTGTTACAGGTACGTTGTTGTATGTATCGGCAATGCGTACACGCGTTGCCGTACCATCGTATCCAATTACTTCCGCATACGTGCCATCCGCCGAAACGTCATACAAAACCCCCTCATCGGACGCAGGTGCATGATACGTAATCGCCGTAGACCAATCGCTATCAAGATATTGTGCATTATCGCCTTTTGCTTTTACCACAATGCTTTGCCCGTCTTGAAGAGTGACAGACGTTTCCGTCGTTTCTACTGCATCCTCATAGTAATAGCTACCTTCGTTTTTAATTTTGTAAACGTATCCGTTTGCATTTTCTACCGCGTCCCACGTTGCAACGTTTCCGTTGAGGGATACGTTCGGCACGGCAAGCGCAGGCGCGTAATAAGTGACGGACGTTGACCAATCACTATCGCTATACGTTATATTATCGCCTTTTGCTTTTACATATAACGTTTGCCCATGCAAAAGCGTAATCTCAGTCGGTTCTAAAACTTCTATTTCCGTACCATAAGAGTAAATTTTATAGAAATATCCGCTTGCATTTTCTACCGCATCCCACGTTGCAACGTTTCCGTTGAGGGACATAATAGGGCAGGACAATTTTTCAAGTGGTTCTTCTTCGCCGTCATTGGACGTCGGAAGAGAAATATAATCCACCGTTCCGTCCGTATACGTAATAACCAAATATCCGTTTTGATAGTCAACTGAACGAACAACCCGTTCCTGCTCGCCTTTGAGCCAGTTTAGAAAATCTTCTTCGCTTCCACTATGACCATTTTCAATCCATATTTGATAGGCTGATTTACCTTCCTCACCTTGGTCACCCTTCTCGCCTTGGTCACCCTTCTCGCCTTGGTCACCCTTTTCGCCTTGGTCACCCTTTCTCGCCTTTTATGCTTGCAAGCCACGCCTCATAAGAAAGCACTTCTTCGCCTGAGGCTTCTGCGTGAATTACGTACTGCGCATACACTTGTTTTATTTCCATTTCTGCAACGTCGCCATTTCCGCCGTCGCCACTTTCACCACAGCCAACAAAACCTATCGTGGCACACGACAAACACAATGCCATTAAACCGATTAGCCATTTCTTTTTCATAAGCTTTTTCCTTTATCCTTATATTTTGATAGTTTCATATTACCATTTTTTGAATATTTTGTCAAGAGTTTGATAGTATAAAAAACACGCCCTGTAAAGGACGTGTTTTTTATATCAGTATTTCACGGTTTTAACCACAAATAGGCAAGCAAGAATACAATTGCAAATGCGGAAAGAATACACAAAAACATAGGAAGCATTGCCGCAAATGCGCCGCGAACCATTGCACGATATTCCTTCTTGGAAACGCTTACCTTTTCGCTTTTTTCCTTCTTTCTTTTCGGATCGTACCAACTAAAACCCTCGACGTTCATATCCGCAAACGTTGTTTCCGTATCTAACGGTTCTTCACGTTTCACCTCTATTCCCTCTTGGGGATTCTCTATTTGCCCCTCAGCCGATTTTTCTTGCAGTTTGTTTTCCTGGTCGTCCATCGTTTACCTCATAAAGCCGTTATATAGCTTTATTTTACGTTTTTTTCAATCGTTTTAGTTTCACCACATTACACTTCATGGAATTCCACTTCAAGCGCAGCAGCCGTCATCTCCGCTTCATATTGAGCAATTTCTTCTTCCGTGTCATACAAGTGGCACGCACAGAAATGTCCTTCTTCTACCTCGCGGTATTTCGGGGCAACCGATTTACAAATACCCATACACTTATCACAGCGCGTATGGAATTTACAGCCCTTAGGCGGATTTACAGGCGAAGGAATATCGCCTTTCAGTACCACTCGGTTCATCTTCACGTGCGGATTGGGCACAGGAACAGCCGAGAACAACGCCTTCGTGTAAGGGTGCAGGGTGTTGGCAAAAATACGTTCTTTCGTGCCGTATTCTACCATGGTACCTAAATACATAACACCTACTTCGTCGGAAATGTGTTTTACCACCGACAAATCATGCGAAATAAACACGTACGTTAAGCCAAGCTCCTTTTGCAAATCTTTAAGCATGTTAATGATTTGCGCCTGAATCGATACGTCGAGCGCAGAAACAGGCTCGTCACAAATAACAAGTTGAGGTTTTAACGCCAACGCTCTTGCAATACAAATACGTTGTCTTTGACCACCCGAAAATTCGTGAGGGTATCTATCGAAATAATGCGGTTGCAAACCACACGTTTTCATTACGTCGAGAACGTATTTGCGATAATTCGTTTTCGTTACCAAGCCGTGTTGCAACGCCGCTTCACCGATGATTTCACCCACCGTAAGACGAGGCGAAAGGCTCGCATACGGGTCTTGGAAAATCATTTGCATATTCGGACGGAGTTTATCGAACTCACGGTTTTTAATTTTAGAAACTTCCTGTCCGTTAAACCAAACCTCGCCGCCTGTCACGTCGTAAAGACGCAAAATCGTACGCCCCATCGTCGTATTTCCGCAACCGG
>JAZRRB010000300.1:0-4639 GCA_045650385.1 Candidatus Scatosoma sp.
GCCCCTTGAGCCACTTGGGTACTTCTGCATGGCTCTCTATTTTTCAAAAGCTATACTACTATAACACATTTTTTTGGCATTGTCAAAGCTTTTTACCGCAAAAAATAAAAAAACTTTTTGAAAAATCTATCTCTTTTAACAGCGTTTATGAAGAAATATACGTTAAACGAAAAAAGTAAGAAAAATATACTTTCAAATACTTGCTTTTTTTTGAGAAATGGGTTACAATACAATCGTTGCTTAAAGCAACGGAAAAAAATTATTCGAGGTGCGTTTATGAACGTTATTATCACTGAAAATTATGAAGAAATGAGCAAAAAAGCTGCCGAAATTTTGATTGACATCGTAAAAAATAATCCAAGCGCTATTCTTGGACTTGCCACTGGTTCCAGCCCTATCGGCACTTACAAAAATATGATTAAGGACCATAAGGAAAATGGTACCTCTTACAAAAACGTAAAAACCGTCAACCTCGACGAATACGTAGGCCTTACTAAGGACCACGACCAAAGTTATGCGTACTTTATGCGCACCAATCTCTTCGATTTCATCGACATCGACCAAAATAACACCAACCTCCCTTGCGGTAGCGCACCCGATACGCAAAAGGAATGCGACCGTTATAATGCACTCCTTGAAACAATGAAACAGGACGTACAAGTGCTTGGACTCGGTTCGAACGGACATATCGGTTTCAACGAACCCAACACCCCCTTTGAATCGGTTACTCATCTTGTAGACCTTACGGAAAATACGATTAAGGACAATTCCCGTTTGTTCGCCTCCATCGACGAAGTGCCTCGTCAAGCACTTTCCATGGGTATTAAAAACATTATGCAAGCAAAATCCATTTTGATGGTTGTTTCGGGCAAAAATAAGGCAGAAGCAGTGAAAGGCATGGTAAAAGGCGAAGTTACGCCTGCCCTCCCTGCATCTGTTTTGCAACTTCATCCCTACGTTACCATCGTTTGCGATAAGGACGCAGCAAGCCTCCTTTAATTGTTAAACAATTATACAATGTTTCCTCACCGTGTTTTGGAGCAATCCAAAACACGGTTTTTTTTGCAAAAAAATAGCCCCTGACGGCAAAAATAGTGTCGATTTTTTATGAAATTACTTGCTTTTTTCTCGTGCGTGTGATAAAATTAATGTAGCGTATTATGGAATATCGTCGCGTTTTTTAATAAACAGCAGTCGTTTTTACCAAAATACCATATATTAGAAAAAACGTTATGAGGAGATTTTTATGAAAAAAATCAAAAAACTCGTCGCTCTTTTGGCGGCAACCATTCTTTCTTTGGGCGTATGCGCTTTTGCGGCTTGCGGCGACAACGATAACAACGACAATAACGACAATAACAATACCGAACAATCGGGGGATACGAATACGGGTGATACAAATACCGGTGATACAAATACTGACGACACGGACGGCGACGAAGAGGTTGTTGACGACAAATACGTTATCTATGTAAAAGACACTGACGGCAACCCCATTGTAGGCGTACGAATCGGCATTTGCGGATACAACAAAGAATTAGGCGAAAAAACCGATAAATGTACAATGCCCCAAATAACGGACGCAAATGGAAAAGTAGAATTTGGCGGTGAAACCGTTCCCGAAGATTCCTATGCGTTAAACACCGATTTCGAAACTTTTGAAACTTATCAAGTAAACAAAATCTATATTACTGTTGATAATAACAAAAACGAGGTATCTATCTTTGAAGACTACGGCGTATATACCGTTATTTTGGAAGAAGCAGCTAACTAAAAATTAATTCACCTTATAAGGATTTTTTATGAAACGTTTTAAGAAACTACTTTTACTTACACTTGCCTGCCTTACCGTTTTTTCGATGGGCGTTGTTTCCGCATGCGGAGATAAGGACGACAACACCAACAATACGCAACAAGGCGATAACAGCGGCGACGACAATACGCAAGACGGTGGCAATACCGACGACGGCGATAACAACACCGACAACGGCGGTAACAGCGGCACGGGCAACGATAACACCAATAATGGCGGTAATAACGACAATAACAATAATAACGGCGGTTCGAACAACGACAACACCGGCGACGGCGATAACAGCGGTTCGAACGACGACAGCACCGGCGACGGCGATAACACAGGCGACGGCGAAACGGAAGAACCCGAAGCCCCTATCGAATTTGTATACAAGATACGTGTACAATCGGAAGGCGGTTACGGATTGAAAGACGTCAACGTAGCGCTTTATGACGGAGAAACGAAGATTTCTTCCGTCAACACCGATCCAGAAGGCAACGCCATTTTCACCAAAGAAGAAGTGGCGCAAGTGGGAGAATACCGCATTGAATTATCCGAAGTGCCTGCAGGTTGGAGCGTAGCAGATGAAAGTGCGCTTAAAACCTCCACCGTATCCAGTTCGGTTACCAACATCAATCTCGCCGCCTCTATCATTACCACTGAGGCTATCCCCAGCGATAAGGTATACCGCTTGGGTGACGTCATGTACGATTGCAACATTATATCGACGACGGGTACGACGTACAAGCTTTCCGACGTATTGAAATCCAAGAAGATGGTTCTTATCAACTTCTGGGCATCTTGGTGCGGACCTTGCCGTTCGGAATTCCCCGCAATGATAGACGCATACAAAACGTATTCTTCCAGCGTGGAAATTTTTGCAGTATCCACCGATTCGAGCGATACGGCAAACAAAATCAACAACGGCGGTTACGGGTTCAATTTCCCTGCGGTAGGACATCCCGACAGCGGAGCAATTACCTCGCATTTTAATACGAGCGGCGGTATCCCCATGTCCGTCGTTATCGACAGATACGGCGTCGTTTCGTATATCCATACGGGTGCCATAACCGACCCTAACGAATTTGCAAACCTTTTCGAAATGTTCATCGCCGAAGATTACGTACAAACCGTACTCTCTTCCGACGGCGCGGAAGGTGGCGGCGTGGAAGATTTGGAATGGGCTGTACCCAACATCTCCAACCCCAATGAAGAAGACGTAAAACTCGCCTTCTCCGGCAAAGGTAGTCCGTTTGAATATTCTTGGGACGAAGACAAAAACTCTTGGCCTTGGCTTATCGGCGGCACGGACGAAACGGGTAAATATTTGGCGGCGTCGAACAAGCAAATCGACTACTCCTTCTCCACGTTGCATATCGACTTCACCGCGGAAGCAAATACCACGCTTGCCTTTGACTATTCGATTATTACGGAAGAAAAAGCCGACCACCTCTACGTCATGTTGGACGATACTATTATTCACGATTTGTCGGGCTGGCAAGAGGATTGGAAGACCTGCTATGCATACGTATTCAATCAAGCGCAAGCAGGCGCACACCGTTTAACGCTCATCTTTATTAAAGACGCGGACTCTTCCGCTACCGATGACGTATTCGTGAAGAATTTGCGGTTTATCAGCAATAACGAACTGCCCACCGACGGATTGGATTTGAATATTTTACGTCATGCGGCAACCGATTGGAACAACCCTGCCGATTTCAAAGCAGGCGATACGAAAACGACGAAATTCCAGCATTACGTCAACGTAAAATTGGGCGCAGACGGATATTATCACGTTATCCCTAACGATGCGGCAAGCGATTACGTTGTCAACCTCGATAGCGACCCGCTCCTCTTCGCCAACATCATGAGCAGCACGCCTTGGAATATATACGATTTGTGGCAACTTGCGTATAACGGATTGCTTGTCTATGACGGATTCGATTTAGAAGAAGCGGTAGAACAATACGCATGGGCGGCAACGAACGCTATCAACAGCACATACGTACCAGTAACGGCGGATTTGAAAGAGTTGTTAGACATCCTTGCACAAATCGAAGACGTATACGGTCAAGCAAAACTTGACAACGATAGCCCTACGCGCGTGAACTATTTCGATAAAGCATGCCACGTTGGTTATCACGAAAACGAGTGGTTGGAAATGTGCTTGTATTACGACCATTACGGCAACACCAAGCCCATCGGCGACACGACGCGCGGTATCACGTTCGAGGGCGCGATTGAGATTTTCGAAGGCGAAAACCATATCGATTGTTTCCAACAAATCGTCCCTGTCGGCATTAAACACAAATTCACCCCGACGAAATCGGGCGTATACCACTTCTATTCCACGTTTGATAAATCGTATTTCGACAAATCGGAAAAATACAACCCGATGATGTGGTTGGTTGACAGCGACAAAGAAACGTTCCTTGCGGAAAACGCGGACTTCTTAATCCACCACACGGGCAACCCTGAGAACTTCGACGTGAAATACTATCTCGAAGCAGGCAAAACGTATTATTGCTTGTTTGCGTTCTTCCTTAACGCAACGGGCGAATTCGATATGAAAATCGATTACCTTGGTACGTATTATGACAAAGGTTTAATGAACTGTGCGGTCGGCCCTTATACCATGAATATGGTAACGGGCGCAACGTACGTGCCTAATACGCAAAATATCCTCTACGACGAAGAAAACGACGTTTATCGCGTAGCGAATAAAGAAGGCGTATTCCTTAGTGAACTTTACACAGGTTTGGACGATAGAGTATACTGGGATTTGACCAACCCCACCTTCCTCTTCCCCTCCAATTCGTTGGATTCCTTTATCAATACGTATAA
>JAZRRB010000301.1:0-8499 GCA_045650385.1 Candidatus Scatosoma sp.
TAAGCCCGCTTGGCCTCCGACTTCTCCGTACTGCCACCGCCTTGGGTGTTATCTCCGCCCTCCGTACTGCCACCGCCTTGTTCGGCATCAGAAATCCCCAATATTGGCAACACCAATTCTTCCAATTCCGCATACGACATATCGCTCGCTTGCACGTACGCTACGTTCCCCTCGCGGTCTATCACCACCGTTACAGGCAAGCTACCGCTATTATCAAACAGTTTCAACACGTCATTATTCGTATCGTATTTCCCAAACGAACAACCAAACGTGTTCCACGTGTTATAATATTGTTGATAATCTTTATCGCTGGAATTATTCAATTCCTTATCCAAGAGTTGTTGCGCCGTTAAGGATATGTCCGTATTGATAACGGCGATTTCCAATCCCTCGTCCTTATACTCCTCATAAAATTCGTTAAAATGAGGAATTTCCACTTTACAGGGCTGACACCATACCGCCCAGAAATTGAGCACCACCACTTGCCCTTTATAATCGGAAATAGACCACGTTTTTTCCGTATCGATAACAAATTTCCCGTCCTCAATCTTATACAGCGTATCTAACGTAAAATCCAATCCGTCCTCGGTATTGTTATCATCTTTATCGTCGTTGTCATTATTATTGTCGTTATTATCCCCACCGCTTGAAGGTTGCTTAAAATCGCCATACGCCTCGCCGCAAACCTCGCAAATCGCTTTCTTTGTTTCCGTCGCCGTGCCACCGATATGTCCTACCACAGCCCCAAACGAAAACGAATCCGTTCCCGCTTTTCCGCAAGAGCAAGAATAATAATAAAAGCTTGGCATTGTGCAAGTAGCACTTTGTTTTTTATAGGTATCGTTTACCACCTTTTCCGTGTACGAGCAAACGTGCGGCGTGTCGTTCACGTCGCCATTTTCACCCCCACTTTTATCGCAAGCAATAAAACCTGCCGACATAACACCCACAAACATTGTTGCCACAACTGTTAAAAACGCCTTTCTCTTTTTCATAATCCACACCCAAAAAAGATATTATGAAATTTAGTAATTTCATATTCTCCATTATAGCCATTTGTACTTTTTTGTCAAGTGTTTTATATTTATTTCCCCCTTGCATTTTTGATAAGCTCGTCAAATAGGAAAACAACCGTCAAAACTACAAATAAAATAAACATATTCCCCCTTATAAGGCAAACGTTTTTGCCGTTTGTAAATCGCCCACTCCTAAAATTACCGTCAAAGAACTAAAAAGTTCCGCCACTACTTCCTCGTGCGTTTTCGTCGTCAAACTTATCGCCAAACGGCGATTGATTTCCTCGTTTCTTCTTTCCGCTCTTTTTGTCGCCAAATTTTCCGCGTATACGTCAAATTTCGTCATTTGTTTTCCCTCTTTTTTCATTTTGTAAACGTATTATAAAACAAATAACTTGACAAACGCCTGCCACTTTGTTAAAATATTTTTAAGAATTTTTTGGGAAAGGACAAAAACGTATGAAATTTTCTATTTTGTTGGAAATGGTATTCGACTTGCTCGCCAAACGGAAAGTGACCGCCGTGTACTTTGCGGAAAAATTTGAACTATCCGTGCGGACGGTGTACCGCTATATCGACGATTTGACGCTTGCAGGCGTGCCTATTCAGGTACTCCGCGGCAGAGAGGGCGGCATTTGCATTTCCGATAGCTATAAACTCCCCAAAGGCTTTATGACCAAGGAGGAATACGAATCGGCTATCGAAGCCTTGCAAATGATGTATGCACAGCTCCCCGAAGAACGGTTTTTGGACGCAAGAAGAAAACTTTCCGCGCAGGTGAAAGCGGAAACGCGTGATTTTTCTCTTTCCGCGGACGTTGGCTCTATCCTCGTGGACGGCGGTACTTGGGGGGATTCGGGCGCGTTTGCCGAGAAACTGCACCTTTTTGAAGAGTGTATCAAAGAGAAACTCGCCGTGGATATCGAATACCACTCTCGCGAGGGCGCGCACTCGCAAAGGCGAATCGAACCGCACGTGCTCGTTTGTAAACAAGGAGTATGGTATTTATATGCATTTTGTCATAAACAGCGCGCTTTTCGTCTTTTCCGTATAGGGCGTATCCTCTCCTCGGTGAAAACGGAAGAACATTTCACAAGGCGCGTATTTACAAAGGAAGATATCCCCCTCAATTTCAAGACGATGGACACCGAATTTATTGACGTGCGTTTCTTGATTTCGGAAAAGGCGTTTGCGGACGCGCAAGATTGGCTGGGCGCGGAAAATTTACGCCAGATAAATGGGAAATGGCATGCAGACGTTCGGTTGCCTTACGATGATGGGCTGATTAGAAAAATCCTCGGTATGGGCGCGGGCGTACAAGTACTTTCCCCTGCCACACTTCGAGAAAAAGTAGCAAACGCCGCCGCAAACATCGCCAAAACGTATCAATAAAACAAACCAACCCGCCGCTTCGCACCGTGAAGCGGCTTTTTTTATAGAATATCCGAAGCGTTCACCGTCTATAATAATAGTGAGGTGAACTATGCGCAAAATTCTCTTTACGGGCGGCGGCAGCGCCGGACACGTCGTTCCCAATATCGCACTCATGGAACAGCTTTTATCCGAGGGGAACACGGACGTATGCTATATCGGTACAAACGGTATTGAAAAAAATATCGTTGCCGAGTGGAATATCCCTTACTATACCATTCATTGTCCGAAACTGGTACGGGGGGGCGGAATTAAGGGTTTGAAACAAAACCTAAAAATCCCCTTTGCTTTTTGCCGTGCCTATAAGCAAGCGAAAAAAGGATTGCAAATTTTCAAGCCGGACGCGGTATTTTCCAAAGGCGGTTACGTCGCCCTTCCCGTCGTTTTTGCCGCCAAGAAATTAAAAATCCCCTGTTTTGCGCACGAAAGCGATTTTTCGCCAGGGCTTGCCAACAAATTATCCGCAAGAGCTTGTCAAAAAATCTTCACCTCTTTCCCCGAAACAGCGAAAAAATTCCGTCGCGGCGTATATAGCGGCGCGCCTATCAAAAGAGCCGTTCTCTCCGCGACAAAAACGGGCGCAAGAAAACGTTTAGGCATTGATTCTTCCCAAACGGTCATCCTTGTATTCGGCGGCGGCAGCGGCAGCAAGATTATCAACGATACTTTGCGCAAAAACCTTAAAAAACTTACGGAAAAATACGTAATTTTGCACGTTTGCGGCAAGGGAAACAAAGTGGAAAGCAACGTAAAAAATTACTTCCAAGAAGAATTCGCCAAAGACATGGGTATTCTTTACGCCTCTGCCGACCTTGTCGTGGCGCGCGCAGGGGCAGGCACGGTATTTGAAACGCTTGCCTTAAAAAAGAAAGCGCTTTTTATCCCCCTCGAAGGGCAAACGCGTGGCGACCAAAAGGAAAACGCGGAATATTTCGCGCGCAAAGGACTTTGCAAAATATTGCCGCAAGCACAAATTCAGCTTTTAACGGAAGCGATTGAAAAAACGCTTATCGACGAGGGATTAAGCGCGCGGTTGGAAAATGCCTCTTTCCCCCCTGCCAATGATTTTATTTTGCAAGAAATCAAACGGGCGATTGACAAATGAACCACTTTTCCGATTACTCTTTGACAAGCTATCCGCCCAAAAAGAAAAAACGGCGAAAAAAGAAACGGCTTATCATTATCCTGCTTTCTATCCTTGCGCTAATTGTATTTCTCTTTATTCATTTCCAACGCAACGTCACGCGCGTACTTATTTCCATAAGCGAAGCAACCATGCGCGCCAGCACGACGATTGCCGTCAACGATGCGGTGTATTATACGCTGTCCGATGAAATGCGCTACGAGGATTTGGTAACGATAACGCGCAACGATACGGGGGATATCGTCGGCGTTTCCGCAAACGCGTTAAAAATCAACAAAATCGCGCGCGATACCGCCTCTATTTCGCAATCCAATTTGAAAAATTTAAGCCTAAACGGAATCCCTATCCCCCTCGGCGCGCTGACGGGCATTGAAGCGTTTGCAGGGCTTGGACCGAGTATTCATTTCCGTATCATCCCCGTCAGTTCCGTTTCCTGCGATTTCTCTTCCAAATTCGAAAGCGTGGGCATCAACCAAACGAAGCACTCTATCTACTTAAACGTGATTGCAGACATCAGTATCGTCATGCCCTCGCGCACGGAGAATTTTGCCGTACTCACCGAAATCCTTGTCGGGGAATCGGTTATCGTCGGACATATCCCCGACGCCTACTTACAATCGGACATCTTCGGCAATAAGCCTGCGCTTTCCACGTAAAATACGATTTTTCAAAAAAGGGTTGCTATTTTTCTTTTGGTGTAGTATAATAATGGTATGGAAAGAAAAAAATACAAACTGATTATAGACACCGATCCGGGCGTGGACGATAGCGTTTGTCTTTTGTATGCCCTCACGGACGAGAACGCGGAAGTGTTGCTTTTGACTACCGTTGTGGGCAATATCAATATCGATATCGCCACGCGCAATACGTTGCACCTTTTGGATATTTTAGATAAGGATATCCCCGTAGCCAAAGGGCAAGCCACCGCCATGCAACGGATTAGTGAAACGGCGGAATTTATCCACCAAAAAGAGGGGTTGGGCGGTTATATCCCCCCTACCACGACAAAACGGCAAATTATTAACACGGACGCCATCGAAGCAATGTACCAAGTTCTTAAAGAAGGCGACGGTGATATTATCCCTCTCGTTTTAGGGCCGCATACCAATCTTGGGGTACTCTTTACCCGACACCCCGATATCATCGAAAAAATCCCAAAAATCGTCTTTATGGGCGGCTCGCCCTACGGCATGGAAGGATATCCCGACCATGTGTCTTTTAATATCTCGTGTGACCCCGAAGCCTTCCAAATTGTGCTCGATAGCGGTATTCCGTTACTCATGCTCCCCTCGGACGTAGGCAGAAGAAAGGCGCATCTGGACGAGAACTACGTCAATCACTTGCAAGACGTCAACGACGTGGGCAAATGGATGTATCGCATGTATAACTTGTATTGGGAGCCGGGTTATCCTGACAAACGAGTTGCCACCAACGATACTTGCGCCTATTTTGCACTCGTCTATCCCGAACTTTTCAAAACGGAAAAATGCAAAGTTACCGTCGATACGAAAGACGTCCCCGGCAAAACGTTCGTTGAATTTTGCGACAAGGGCAACGTTGAACTCGTTACACAAGTGGATAGAGAGAATTTTATCAAACTGCTTAATAAAAACCTGCAAAAACTCAACGATATCAAAATTGATTTTTAAGAAAACAGCCGTCTTTGAAAGACGGCTGTTTTTCAGTTTTTCTTACTCTTTGATTTGAAAATCATTGCCATTAAAAAGGAAAAAATTACGGCGGCGGAAATGCCTGCGCTGGCGGCGGTAAGCGCACCCGTAAACGCACCGAATAACCCCTTTTGCGCGCCTTTTATCGCGCCGTTTGCCAGCAAATATCCAAAACCGCTAATCGGCACGGTTGCCCCTGCGCCCGCAAAATCGACGAGGTATTGATACAAGCCCAAGCCTTGTAATACCACCCCTGCAAGCATGAAGATTACAAGTATCTTTCCTGCCGTTAAATCGGTAAAATTGATAACGACTTGCGCAATCATACAAATCAATCCGCCTACGGCAAACGCCTTCAAAAATCCCCAAAATATCTCTAAATACTGCTGATACATAATCCCCTCTTTTTATTAAACGTTTTCGATACTTACGGCGTGGCTTATACAAGGAATACTCTCCCCTTGACCGCTTGATACGGTGGATAAAAGTGCCCCTGTTGCGGCAAATAAGACGCGGTTGATATTCCGTTTTTTCAATTTGTCCATGATATACGAATTGAACACGACGGCGCTACAACCTGCGCCGCTCCCCCCTTGGAACTCTTTTTCCACCACGTTATAGATAATCTCGCCGCAATCGACGTGGTTTTTTTGTATATCCACGCCCTTTTCCCACGTCAAGTCCTTTAAGATACGGCTACCGAGCGCACCCAAATCCCCCGTCACGATTAAATCATAATCATCAGGGGAACGTCCTATATCCTTCAAATGCGTGAGAATTGTGTTGCACGCCGCAGGCGCCATCGCCGCGCCCATGTTGTTGACGTCGGTAATCCCAAAATCCACCACTTTCCCAAACGTCGCATGCGTAATGGCGATATCACTTCCGCTATCTGCAATCATCACGCCGCCAGCCCCTGTCACCGTCCATTGCGATTGCGGCGGACGGGTATTACCAAGTTCCAAAGGATATCGGTATTGTCTTTCCGCAGAAGAAAAATGACTGCCCGTAGCGGCAATTATTTTTTTTGCATACCCAGCGTTGACAAACGCCGCGGCAATTGCCATACTTTCCGACATAGTCGAACAAGCGCTGTATACCCCTAAAAATGGGAACTCGAAATCGCGTGCGGCAAAGCTTGCGGAAATGATTTGATTGAGCAAATCCCCCGAAATGAGCATATCCACGTCCTTTTCGTTTACCGCCCCGTTTTCTATCGTTTGCGAAATCGCAAAGGCGAGCATTTTGCACTCCGCCTTTTCATACGTGCTTTCCCCGAACGTGTCGTCCGTCAAAGCTTTATCTACATATTTACCAACGATACCGACGCACTCTTTCGGCCCAGCCACCGTGCCTGTGGCAATGATTTTTGGTTTGTTTTGAAATTCCACCGTTTGCATATTTTAGTCCTCTTCTCCGCGCTATAAAAACAGATAAATTATCCCTACAATCGTCCCTGCCAACACACCGAATACGATAATCGGTCCAGCCACGATAAACATCTTTGCCGCCATGCCGTATACCATGCCCTCCGTCTTAAATTCTATCGCAGGCGAAGCCACGGAATTGGCAAAGCCGGTAATTGGCACAATCGAACCCGCGCCCGCGTTCTTCCCGATACGATCGTACACGCCAAGCCCCGTTAAAAACGTGCCCAAGAAAATTAAAATCACACTTACCGTGCCAGCCAACTCGTCACCTTGCAATCCAAACGCATATTCGAGGATATATCGCAAAAATTGTCCGATACAACAGATAAATCCCCCTACCATGAACGCGCGGAAGCAGTTTTTGAAGTGCTCGGTAGGCGGATCAAACGAATTGACGTACGCCACGTAGTTTTTGTTATAATTATCCCTATTTTTACCTGTCAACGCGTACATACCCCCTGTGTTTTTTGTCTTTCTTCCGATTTTGCGGCAGGAAAACAGCTTTCTTTTTCCTCTCTTGTCCTGCCCTCTTTTTCATAAATCTTTATTTTATTCATATCCATTATTTTGTCGATTTTCCATAAAAACTATGCAAAAACCGTGCGTTAATTGTGAAAAGGGAAGGTGAAAACATTGACTTTTATAATCAAGTATGCTAAACTAAATACATTATTATCTCGCGCGCTACGCGCATAGGAGCAGTTATGGATAAAAAATCCTTACGTTTTAGGGTAGGCATTTGCAACATTGTCATTTCCGTATTGTGCCTTCTTTCTATTGCGGCATATTTCTTTATACCTTTTTGGAAAGTTTCCCTTTCCTATAACGTTTCAGCAAATATGCTTGACGATTTGTTAAACGATATGTTAGAAGGTGAAGGTCTTACGGAAGAGGAAGAATTGGACATTGACGCGGCGGAAATCGTCGGTGCGGACGGCACGACTCTTTCCCTTTCCGTCACGCTGAAAACGACGGATATTCTCTCTTCTCTCAGCGGAGAAGCCACTGAATCCGTACAAGCATTAATCGACACCAACGTATCGAATATAATCGACGAAATTTACCCCACGTTGTCCGACGTTATCACCAACGCCACAAAAGCGGTATTTAAGGCGACTATGTATGCTGCGGTACGTGAGGAAATCAAAGCAGTTAACCCCGATGCCGATTCGGAAGAGGTAGACCGTAAACTCAATCAAGCAGGCATCACGGAAGACTACATAAACGGAAAAATCGACACGCTTATGGGCACGATTGAAAACGGTGCGCCCGTATCCGTTGTTTCCAATGATATTGTCGCCGCTATTGACGATTCTTTTAATAAATTACACGCAAGCGATCCTGAAAACTTCTCGCCGCTTACCCTCGAAGATAAGGAAGAAATCAAACAAGACGTAGAAGAAATTTTAGTGGATATGAAAGATAAAAATGGGGAAATTAACCTCAATGAATTACTTGCGCAACTACTGTTAGACGCCATGAACGAGGATACGGAAAGCGAAAGTGCAAGCAACGACGCAATTGCGCCCATGTCGCATATTTACACCGCCGCCGCGGAAGAAGAAACGGACGCCATTGACGAATTAAAAATAAAACTCACTGATTTGTTATTGGAGCAAATCCCTTCGGACGTAGCGGATGTTATTGTACTCGTTATGAAAATTATCAGCGGCGTATTCTTCTTTACGGTATTTACTTGGCTTTATATTCTTATCAAGATGTTGGTAAAAATGAGAAGAACGAACAATGCCGTAAAATTGAAACTTCCCATTTGGCTTGGTTGGCTTCCCTGCCTTATATTGGTATTG
>JAZRRB010000302.1:0-2944 GCA_045650385.1 Candidatus Scatosoma sp.
TATTTTTATTCCCGTTTGCAAAATCCCACCTGCGATACGGTCGCGGCGAAAATTTGCGAGCTGGAAGGCGGCACGGCGGCAATGCTGTTATCGTCAGGACAAGCCGCGTCCTTTTTCTCTATTTTTAATATCGCAAGCGTAGGCGATCACGTCGTATCCTCCGCAAGCATTTACGGTGGCACGTACAACCTTTTCGCCGTTACTATGAAAAAAATGGGAATCGAATTTACGTTCGTCGATCCCGATTGTTCGGAAGAAGAACTTTGCGCAGCGTTCCGCCCGAACACGAAAGCGGTGTTTGGGGAAACGATCGCCAATCCCGCGCTCACCGTTTTGGATATTGAGAAATTCGCCAAAGCCGCACACGCGCACGGCGTTCCTCTTATCATTGACAACACGTTCGCAACCCCTATCAACTGCCGTCCTTTTGAACACGGCGCGGATATCGTTACCCACTCGACAACGAAATACATGGACGGACACGGCGTAGCTGTGGGCGGTTGTATTGTCGATTCGGGCAACTTCGATTGGATGGCGCATAAAGAAAAATTCCCTGGGCTTTGCACCCCCGACGATAGCTATCACGGTATTACGTACGCGGAAAAATTTGGTCAAGGCGGCGCATATATCACCAAGGCGACGGCACAACTCATGCGCGATTTCGGTTGTACGCAATCGCCGCAGAGCGCGTTCTATCTCAACCTCGGTTTGGAAAGCTTGCACGTGCGTATGCCCCGTCATTGCTTGAACGCACAAAAGGTGGCGGAATTTTTGGAAGGAAACGATAAAATCTCTTGGGTGAACTATTCAGGCTTGCCCTCGAATAAATATTACGCCCTCGCGCAAAAATACCTGCCCAACGGTTCTTGCGGCGTTGTCAGCTTTGGCGTAAAAGGCGGCAGAAAAGCGGCGGAAAAATTCATGAAAGCGCTCAAAACGATTGCGATTGAAACGCACGTGGCGGACGCGCGTAGCTGCTGTTTGCACCCTGCAAGCGCTACGCATAGACAAATGAACGAGCAAGAATTGATTGCCGCAGGCGTTCCTGGCGACCTTGTACGCCTTTCCTGCGGACTTGAAAATTATCAAGACCTTATCGACGATATTACGCAAGCGCTGGCGACCATTTAAGTAAGCCATTAGGCGCAAGGAGTATTCTATGCCCATTAAAATCCCCAACAACTTACCTGCTGTCAAAACGTTGACGGACGAGAATATTTTCGTCATGACGGAAACACGCGCTATCACGCAAGATATCCGTCCTCTTCGTATACTTATTCTCAATTTAATGCCCAAGAAAATTGAAACGGAAACGCAGCTTGCTCGGCTTCTTGGCAATACACCTTTGCAGGTAGAACCCACCCTTATCCGCACGAAATCTCATCAATCGAAGAACGTCGCGGAAGAGCATTTGCTTGCCTTTTACAAGACGTTTGACGACGTAAAAAGCGAAAAATTCGACGGCATGATTATCACGGGCGCACCCGTAGAACATATGCCCTTTGAAGAAGTAGAGTATTGGCAAGAACTTTGCGAGATTATGGAGTGGAGCAAAACGCACGTACACAGTACGTTGCATATTTGCTGGGGTGCGCAAGCAGGGCTTTATTATCATTACGGCATACAAAAACACGCCGTACCTGAAAAACTGTTCGGCGTGTTCCCTCACGAGGTCGAATATAAATCCTCTATTTTATTCCGCGGCTTTGACGATATCTTTTACGTGCCGCAATCCCGCCATACAACGGTACTTAGAGAGGACATAGAAAAGGTATGGCCCTTGCGTATTTTGGCTTCGTCGAAAGAAGCGGGCGTGTATGCGGTAACGACGAAAAACGGCAGACAAATCTTTATCACGGGACACTCGGAATACGATGCAGATACGCTCAAAAACGAATATTTGCGCGATTTGTCGCAGGGCAAACCGATAAAAATTCCTTTCAACTATTTCCCAGGCGACGATGCGACGAAACCGCCGCTTGTTACGTGGCGTGCGCACGCAAACTTGCTGTTTAATAACTGGCTGAACTATTTCGTATATCAAAGCACCCCTTACGACGTGGAGCAGGTAAAAGCGGAATAAAACATATTAAAAAATCAACGCCGTTGCGGTTTTATACCGCAACGGCGTTTCTTATTTATTTGAGTAAAATATTTATATATTCAGCCAATAATTTCTTTTTGTCCTCGTTTAATTTACGATAATCGTATATCAGTTGCATTTCTTCTTGTTTTACAAATTCTTGTTGATAATTTTCGCCAAACGCAACACGCTTATAATCCCCTGAAAGCCCCAGCAAATAATCGGTGGACACGTCGAAAAATTTCGCCATGGTAACAATATACGTCGCATCGGGTATACGTTTATCATTTTCCCAAAGAGAAATACTATCCTGCGTAACCCCCAACACCTCTGCAAGTTGACTTTGCGAACACCCTGCTTCTTTTCTTAATTCTTTGATAATAATACCAATCCCTTGCATAGCCCTACACCTATTATATTATGTCATTTATCCCCAAAGGTTATCTATCATAATACAATTTTACTACAATTTGTCGTAAAATGCTTGACCTATGCTTATATATCGTGATACAATAATACTACGACATATGGTCGTTTTTTATAAAATATTATTATTCGTCGGTTATAGGCACTATTTTAAGACGATAAACGACATATAGTCGTTTTCAACAAGGATACGAATTATGGACAATAGACCTTATTTTTTAGAAGCGCTGCTCAATAAAAATCACCGCGCGCCTTTACAAATGGTAAACAGTGAGGGGGAAAATTTTTCATTTGAGAAAATCGGGGTAAAGAAATACGTTGTCGGGGATAAGGAATATTTGTATTGCCTATTAAAATTAATAGGCAATATGGACGGTATCGAAAAGAACCGTTTACTTTTGTATCGCGTAGATGAAAAGAACAATAATATCTCTC